>JAZOSN010000048.1:0-7598 GCA_045657105.1 Eubacteriales bacterium | reverse complement strand
CTTCATTCTGCCCTCGATCTTAAACGAGGAAATGCCGCTTTCCATAAGAGCGGGAATATGCTCGATCATACACATATCGCGGCTTGACATAATGAAGGTTCCGAGATCGTTTTCCTCGACGGGGAAGCGGAGATTTGGACGCTTTTCCTCGGCTATCTCGTAAAGATTATACTTCCAACGGCAGGGCTGAGTACAGCTTCCGCGGTTAGCATCTCTGCCTGTGATGTTAGAGGAGAGCAGACATCTTCCGCTCCAAGAAATGCACATAGATCCGTGAATGAAGCATTCAAGCTCAAGCTTCGAGGGCGTTTTGTCGCGTATCTTCTCGATTTCGGAAAAGCCGAGCTCACGGGCAAGAACCACGCGCGATGCTCCGAGATTATACCAGAATGAGCAGTCGGCGTGACTGACCGCACCTGCCTGTGTTGAAATATGTATCTGAGTGTCGGGCAGGATCTTTTTAGCGAGCGCAAAAACTCCGACGTCTGCAATGATAAGCGCATCGGGATCGACCTCTTTTAAGGAATAAAGGTATTTTTCAAGCTCCTCGTACTCGTCCGAATGAGGCGTTACGTTTACGGTTATATATACTTTTTTTCCGAGCGAGTGCGCGTATTTTACCGCATCGAAAAGCTCCTCGTTTGAAAAATTGGCGGCGGCGGAGCGCATGCCAAAGACCTTTCCCGCAAGATAGACCGCATCTGCTCCGTATCTGAGTGCGGCGGTCATTTTTTCAAAATTTCCTGCGGGAAGTAAAAGTTCTTTCATAATTTATCTCCGTACGATGATATTTATTCTATTTTACAACATTTGCAGAAAAAAGTAAACAGATTTTTTGGAAAAAATCAAAATTTCGGGCAAATTGCTATTGATTTTTTTGAAAAATGTGCTATAATACTAAGGATATTTGAAATGCAGTGAAAAGATAGGTACGTTTCGGAAAACTTTTCCCACAGAGAGCACCGCCAAGGCTGGAAGCGGAGCGGAGAAGCCGACGGTCGCCGTTCGTCTTGGAGCAGACCTGTTGAAAACATAAGTAGGCAGGTACGTCTGACCGCGTTATAGGTCTGAAAGTACAGATCTTCAAACAGAGATCTCGAAAAAAATAGGTGGTACCGCGAAGGATTCCTGTCGCCCTATTATGTTGGGCGCAGGATTTTTTTATTTTGTAATCAAAACTCTGCATAAAGTGAAAAACGAAAGGAAAAGTCAAAATGAAAACTTTGTTACTTGAAATCAGAGCAAAGGCACAAGAGGCTCTGAAAAATGCAAATGACGATGCCTCTATTGAAGCTATCCGCGTAGGCTATCTCGGCAAAAAGGGCGAGCTTACCGCAGTTCTCAGAGGAATGGGCGGACTCACCCCGGAGGAGCGTCCGATAGTAGGTCAGATGGCAAACGAGGTGAGAGTTTATATCGAGGGCGCACTCTCCGAAAAGAAAAAGGAGCTTGACGAAAAGAAGCTTGAAGCAAAGCTCAGAGAAGAGAAGCTTGACGTTACCGCACCCGGACAGAAATTTGAGGTCGGAACAAGACACCCTCTTGAAAAGATCGAAACCGAGATGAGCGATATTTTCCGCTCTATGGGCTTTGAGATCGCAGAGGGACCTGAGGTCGAATTTGACCTTTTCAACTTCCAGAAGCTCAATATTCCCGAAAATCACCCTGCGCGTGATACACAGGATACCTTCTATATCACCGATAATATTCTTCTTCGCTCGCAGACCTCTCCGGTTCAGGCAAGAGTTATGATGGATCAGCAGCTGCCGATCAGAATAATTTCTCCCGGAAGAGTTTACCGCGCAGACGAGGTTGATGCAACTCACTCTCCCGTGTTCCATCAGCTCGAAGGACTCGTAGTTGATAAGGGAATTACGATGGGTGACCTTCGCGGAATGCTTGAAGCGTTCGCAAAGCAGATGTTCGGTGAAAACACCAAGATCCGCTTCCGTCCGCACCATTTCCCGTTTACCGAGCCCTCTGCCGAGGTTGACGTAAGCTGCTTCGTATGCGGTGGCAAGGGTTGCCGCGTATGTAAGGGCGAGGGTTGGATCGAAATTCTCGGCGCAGGTATGGTTCACCCGAACGTGCTTTCGGGCTGCGGAATAGATCCCGAGGTTTATAGCGGATTTGCATTCGGTATGGGTATTGAGCGTATCGTTATGATAAAATACGGTATCGACGATATGCGACTGCTCTATGAAAACGATCTCCGTTTCCTGAAACAGTTCTGATAAGGAGGTAAAAAAGATGAATTTGTCAATGAAGTGGCTCGCTGATTTCACAGATGTCAGTGACGTAAATATAAAGGATTACTGTGACCGTATGACCGATACCGGCTCGAAGGTCGAGGGATATACCTCGCTCGGAGCGGATATAGAAAACGTGGTCGTCGGAAAAATACTCAAAATAGAGAAGCACCCCGATTCGGACCATCTTCAGATCTGTCAGATATATACAGGCGATGCCGAAAGACAGATTGTTACCGGCGCTCAGAACATTTTTGAGGGCGCGATAATTCCTGTTGCAGTTCCTGTTGCAAAGCTTCCGAACGGAGTGGTTATCAAAGCGGGAAAGCTCCGTGGAGTTGAGTCGGACGGTATGCTTTGCTCGATAGGCGAGCTTGACCTCACAACTCACGATATGCCGGGCGCAGATGAAAACGGAATATTCATAATGAACTCCTTCGTAGGAGGAGATCAGATCGGTAAGGATATTAAGGACGTTCTTATGCTCTCCGATGACTCGGTAGAGTTTGAGATCACCTCTAACCGCCCCGATTGCCTTTCGGTTATCGGTCTTGCAAGAGAAAGCGCAGTAAGCTTCGATAGAGAGCTTAAAATCCCCACTCCCGTCGTAAAAGAGGGAAGCGGTGATATCTCCGAATATATCTCGGTTGACGTTGACGATGCCGAGCTCTGCCCGAGATATAGCGCAAGAGTTATCAAGAACGTAAAGATCGAGCCCTCGCCGCTCTGGCTCAGAATGCGCCTTCGCGCTTCGGGCGTTCGTCCTATAAATAATATCGTTGATATTACAAACTACGTTATGCTTGAATACGGTCAGCCGATGCACGCGTTTGACTATGCTATGCTCGAAGGTAAAAAGATCGTCGTTCGCAGAGCCGCAGACGGAGAAAACTTCAAGTCGCTCGACGATAACGATCATACCCTGAATGCCGATACACTCGTGATTGCCGACGAAAAGAAGGCAGTTGCACTTGCAGGTGTAATGGGCGGCGCAAATAGTGAGATCAAGGATACGACGACTACCGTAGTATTCGAGTCGGCAAACTTCCTCGGCTCGTCGGTAAGACTTGCCGCAAAGGCACAGGGAATGAGAACCGAATCGAGCAGCCGATTTGAAAAGGGACTCGATCCCGAAAATACAATGCCCGCACTCGATAGAGCCTGTGAGCTTGTAAATCTTCTCGGAGCAGGCGAAGTCGTCGGCGGTGTCATCGACGTATATAAGAATAAGAAGGCGCCAAATACCGTTAAATTTGATGCAGATCAGATAAATGCATTCCTCGGAACCGATGTTTGCGAGGATAAGATGATTTCTATTCTCGAATCGCTCGGTTGTACTATCGAAAATGGGGTTCTCACGGCTCCTTCCTATCGCGCAGACCTCGAAAAGATGAACGATATTGCAGAGGAGATCGCAAGAATTCACGGATATAACAATATCCCTTCGACTCCCTTCAAGTGCGCGGTCAAGGCAGGAACGCTTACTCCCAAGCAGGCGTATAAGGCAAGACTCAACACTCTCCTTTGCTCGCTCGGACTTACTCAGAGCGTGACCTTCTCGTTCGTTTCTCCGAGGACTCTCGATATGATAAATCTCCCCGAGGACGCTCCCGAAAGAAAGCAGGTCGTTATCACCAATCCTCTCGGAGAGGATACGAGCGTAATGAGAACCACCCTCATTCCGTCGCTTCTCGGCGTTCTTGCAAGAAATAATAATTACCACTCGGATAGCGTTGCTATGTACGAGCTCGGACATATCTATATTCCGAATGAGGATAAAAACGAGCTTCCCGAAGAGCCGACAAGACTCACGTTCGGTTTCTACGGTAACGGCGATTTCTATACCCTTAAAGGTATGGCAGAAACGATCTGTGCCGACGCGGGAATTGCTAAGGTCAAGTTCGTATCAAATGAAAATAACCCCGTATTCCACCCCGGAAGATGTGCAAATATTGTTGCAAGAGGCTTCGAGGTAGTCGGAACTATCGGTCAGCTTCACCCGAAGGTTGCGTCAAATTACGGCTTCGATGCTCCTGTGTATCTCGCGGACATCGACTTTGAAAAGCTCTTTAATTTCTCTAACTTCGATAAGCATTATAAGCCGCTTCCCAAGTATCCGCCGGTAAACCGCGACTTCGCGTTCGTTTGCGATAAGAATACCGAGTCGGGTGCTATTGAGGACGTTATCCGTAAGGCAGGCGGTAAGCTCGTCGAGGCAGTCACACTCTTTGACGTTTACGTCGGAGAAAGACTCGGCGCGGATAAAAAGAGCCTCGCGTTCAGAGTAACGCTCAGAGCGGCAGACCATACCCTCACCGAGGACGAGTCCGAAAAGACCTCTGCAAAGATAGTAGCATCTGTCGAAAAGCAGCTCGGAATTACGCTCAGAGGTTAAGGGGACGCAAAGGGACGCCGTCCCTTTGGAAACCCTGCTAAGGAAACTTTTTGAAAAAAGTTTCCTTAGAACCTTCAAAAACTTTGATAAAAACAAAAAGCTATGAGAAATTTCGTCTCATAGCTTTTTTGCGTTCTTGTATTAATTTTATATGGGAAGTAAACAAAGAAATTTACTCGTTCCACCAATGGAAAAAAACGATATTATATTTTTATTACTTAGCTTCAATTCCGAGTCTTTCAAGAAGAGTTTCTATCATTATTGGGTCACCGTACATCACGACGTCTCCTTTACGGAAACATATTGAATCGGATGCATTTTCTGCAAAAAGAGAAGTGAGAGTCTCTTCCATTATATCGGCATCCGAGGAATTTTTGAACTCCATTATACAAAGATAATAGTCCTTGTCCCAATTCATGGCTTCGCATACTCTTCCGATCTCACCGCTGAGCTTTATTTCAAAGTCTTCCTCGGTGTCTTCAATAAACTCTGTGCACTCTTCTTCCGGAAAAAACTCATATTCAAACTGATCGTCTTCTTTTGAATATTCGGCAAAGCACTCCTCTATTTTATCCACAAACAGAGAATCTTCATTAGTTTGATTCTTTGTGTCGTCATCTTTGTTGTCATTTGAGGAATTATCCTCTGTATCTGTAGAGTTCCCACACGCTGCCATCGACAGCATCATCACCGCCGCTAAAATAATTGCCAAAAGTTTTTTCATTGTTTTGTCCTTCCTTTTTTGAAAAAATGTTAACTCAAAAGAGTTACAATTGCATTATATCACACAATATTTCAAATGTCAACCCAAAAGGGGTAATATTTTTAACTCAAATGAGGTAAAATAAATTATCAAAAGCGAAAGGGTGATCGATTTGAATATCGGTGAAGCGGTCAGATGCAGAATTATCGAACTCTGTAAAGAGCACAATATTACCGTAAATAAGCTATCTACCATCTGCGGTATAACACAGTCAACACTCAATAATATAGTTTCAGGAAGAAATAACACTACGACGGTATCGACCGTCAAAAAGATCTGTGACGGTCTTGGCATAACCGTTATTGATTTCTTTAATACAGACGTATTTATAAACCTCGAACAGGAAATAAATTAAAAAGCTATGAGAAATTTTTATCTCATAGCTTTTAATTATGTTAGTTTAAATTATCTTTGTTTTTATATGGAACAACGCCCCCCATGATGAGGGGCGTTAGTTTTTGATTAAGTTTTTGAAAAGGTGCGGAAAAACTTTTTTCAAAAAGTTTTTCTGCGAAAAACGTATCCTCAAAGATTATCCACGTACTTGCAAGCCGCAACCGCCGCAACTGCGCCGTCACCGCTTGCAGTAACTATCTGACGGATAGCCTTAGTACGGCAGTCGCCCGCCACGAAAACTCCGGGAGTTCCGGTTTCGCAGGTTTCTCCTGCTACGATGTAACCGTAGTCGTTAAGCTCTGCAACGTTTGCAAAGGGCTGATTTTCGGGCTCCTGACCGATTGCAACGAATACTCCGTCAACGTAAAGACGGGAGATCGCGTCGGTCGCGGTTTTCTTTATTTCAAGACCTTCGAGCTCCTTGCCGCCTATGAATGCAGTTACGACCGAACCGAAAATAAATTTCACGTTATCGCGAAGATAAAGCTTCTCAATAAGCGTTTCCTCGCCCGTAAGATAGGGAAGATTCTGAATGAGCGTAACGCTCTCGCAGATGTCTGAAAGCATGACTGCCTCTTGGAGCGCCGTGTTTCCACCGCCGATTATTGCGACGTTCTTTCCTGCATAGAACGGACCGTCGCATACCGCGCAGTAGGATATGCCTTTTCCTATAAGAGCTTCCTCGCGCTCGACTCCGAGATGGCGGTGACGCGATCCTGCGGCTATAATGACCGAGAGAGCCTCGTATTTCTTGCCCGACTCGGTTTCTACCGTTTTGTGACCGTCTTCCTCACTGATCGAGATGGCGCGATCAAGCTCGATTTCTGCGCCCTGAGCGATAGCCTGATCGATAAGACGCTCGGCAAACTGATTTCCGCTCATTTCGAGAAATCCGGGATAGTTTTCAACCTTGGGTGAATGAGTTATCTGACCGCCGAAGGTTTCTTTTTCAAGAATAAGAACGTTTTTGCCCGCTCTTGCGGCGTAGATCGCCGCAGTAAGACCTGCGGGACCTGCGCCAATTATGAGTATATCGTACATTAGTCTGTCCTCTGATTAGGAATTGGTTTCTGCGAACTTTCTGATGTTGGAAACGTTGGTGATTACCTCGGTTTCTCCACCCTTCGAAACGATCATGGTAGGAGCCTGATGAACGTCAAACTCTGCCGCCGCTTCGGGATTGTCGTCCGCGTAGATCACTTCGTAGTCGATGCCTGCCTTGTCAAGGAAGACCTTAGCCATCTTGCAGTTCGGGCAGGTGTGAGTAGCGAAGAGAAGAATGGTTTCGGAAGTGTCCTTTGCAAATTCGGTAGCAGGAGCAAGAGTCTCGGCGGCCTTTACTGCCTCTTCGGATTTGGTTATGTTCTTTTCGCCGTACTTTGCGATGTTGTAGACCTTTCTGTCCTTGTATTCCTGGCTCTTACCGTCGTTCCAGTTAAGAACAGGGCGGTAGTAACCGGTGATACGGCTGTAAACCTCAGTCTTTTCGCCACACTCGGGGCATTCCCACTTTTCGCCTGCGATGTAACCGTGGTTACGGCATACCGAGTATGTGGGAGAGAGTGTGTAGTAGGGAAGAGCGTAGTTTTCTGCGATCTTGCGAACGAGATTTGCCGCGCTTCTCCAATCGGGGAGCTTTTCTCCGAGGAATGCATGGAATACCGTTCCCGAGGTGTAGAGAGTCTGGAGAGAATCCTGAACGTCGAGAGCCGCGAAAATGTCCTCGGTGTAGCCAACGGGAAGGTGCGAGGAGTTGGTGTAGTAGGGAGTAGCATAAGTCGGATCGTAGCCATGT
>JAZOSN010000047.1:0-13957 GCA_045657105.1 Eubacteriales bacterium | reverse complement strand
CCTAAACTAAATTATAACACAAATATTTCATTTTGTAAAGTATTACACAAACAAAAATCGGGATTTTTTGTTAAATAAAGTGATATAAAAGCGTATATTTAAAAAACTATTGACGAAAACGAAAAAAAGTTATATAATAATAGTGGCTTTTTATTTTAAAGTAACTTTTAAGGAAAATATTATGAAACGTAACTTGTCAAAATATCTCGAAGCGGGAAAAATCGCGAATACTCACGGGGTGAGAGGCGACGTCGTTATCGACAGTCTTTGCGACAGTCCCGAAATTCTCGCAGGACTTAAAACCCTCTATATAAAAAGACAGGGTCAGTACTGTGAAATGAAGGTCACTCGCTCGGCAGTCCATAAAGGAAGAGTGCTCACCAAATTTGTCGGTGTTGAAACTCTCGACGATGCGATCACTTATAAAGGAAAGACGGTGTATGCCGCACGCGAGGATCTTTCTATCGACGACTCTCAGGTCTTTATAGCAGACCTTATAGGACTCTTTGCCTATAAAACCGACGGAGAACTGATCGGAAAGGTCACCGACGTTGTGAATTACGGATATAACGATATTTTTGAGATAGACTGCGGCGAGGGTAAAAAGGTGCTCGTGCCCAATCTTCCTCAGTTCGTTGATAAAATATCGCTCGACGGCGGAATATTTATTATACCCGTGGAGGGACTTCTCGAATGATCTTTGACGTTATGACTCTCTTTCCCGATCTTATTGAGCGAGTTACCTCGGAAAGCATAATTGGCAGAGCGCAGAAATCGGGAGCCGTTACCGTGCGTACTCATAATATCCGCGACTTTTCAAAGGACAAGCATAGAAAGGTTGACGATACTCCGTACGGCGGAGGAATGGGAATGCTTATGGCGGCACCACCGATATACGACTGCTACCTTTCGGTAAAGGAAAAGCAAAAGGGGAGCTCGATATGCCTGTTTATGTCTGCACAGGGAAAGGTGCTTACACAGAAAAAGGCGATAGAGCTTTCAAAATATGATAATATTACGATACTTTGCGGACACTACGAGGGTGTTGACCGCAGAATAGTAGAGGAAATAGTCGATGAGGAGATCTCGATCGGAGATTTTGTTCTGACAGGCGGAGAGCTTCCTGCCTGCGTGCTTATCGACGTAGTTTCGCGAATGTGCGAGGGAGTGCTCTCCTCCGACGAATGCTTCGAAAACGAGAGCATTTTCGGCGGAGTTCTCGAATATCCTCAGTACACACGCCCCGAGGAGTTCAGGGGACGTCGTGTTCCCGACGTTCTCCTCACGGGAGATCATAAAAAAATCGAGAAATGGCGAAGAGAGGCATCTCTTGCGCTGACCGAGGAAAATCGTCCCGATCTTCTCGGTAAATAAACAGGCGACCAAAATCCAGAAGAAAGGAATGGTCATAGATGGATAAAAATAACGACGTAAATAAGCCGCTTTTTCCGGGTTCTATTACAGCAAATCCGATGTTTGACGAAGATGTGGAAGGCTCGATGCCTGAGGGCGAAATTCCCACCAAAAAAGATGAAAGCGGCGAATATAACTCGGATTTCAATTCTGATATTCAGTGGCGAGAGGACGAGGAAAATTATTCCGAGCCTTCGCAGGACAGTGAAGAGTCTGAGCCGACGGAATCATCGGACGGTGAGGATAAAAGCGGCACGGTAAAGCTTGAAGAACTGACAAAGACCGGAGATCGCTACGCGGCGGGTTATCAGCTTCTCGGAAAGCGTCCGGGTAACTTAAAGAAAAAACGGAAATGGCTTTTCAGGCGAGAAGAAAGCCTTATAATGCGCTTTGTAGATAAGCTGGTGACGAGGATATATGAAAAGACGAAGGACGGAGTCCTCGGTCATTTCTTTACCTCATACGCCAAGGTTGAGCGCGGAGTCAAGACCTCGGCGATACTTTCTCTGCCCGGTAGGATATCGGCATTCTTCGAAAAACGAAGAACCGCAAAGATGAAGCAGGAAACGATTTGCGACGAGGTTATGGGAGATACTATTGCCGTAGTTCGCGACAGATCAAGCATAAAGCGTCCGCTTTTAAAGCGCATAACGCGAGCGTTTGAGAAAAGCGCGTTTGCAGGTGCACTGAGAAAACTGCTTACGACACTTTTCTATCTTCCGATGTCAACCTATGGAGCGGCGCTTCTTTCTCTCGGAATAACCACGATACTCGTTCAGGCGGTAATGGTCTTCTGGCTTTCGGGCACTTTGAGTATGTCGGGAATAATAGTGGGCGTTCTGTATACGCTCGTTGCCGTAATGACTATATTTGCCGGTGATTCCTCACTCGTTCGTTACCTTTACGAAAGTAACGTCGGAAGCTTTTTACTGACATCGGTGTTCGGAGTTTCAAAGAAAACGGTGGATTTCGAGAAGAGCGTGCCTAAACACAGATTCGGGGCGTTTATCGTCGGAGTTGCACTCGGACTTCTTTCGGCACTCGTAGAGGCACACGTCATATTTATAGTAGCACTTATCGTGATCGTCGCGCTCGGCGTGGCACATAATCCCGAAAGCGGAGTGGTTATAACGGTATTTGCTCTGCCTTTCGTATATCTGTTTGAAAATTCGGATAAATATCTCTGCGCGGCGGTGTTTTATATTACCGTAGTTTGGATACTTAAAATACTCGGCGGACAGAGAAGAGCAAGCTTTGGAGCTCTTGAAGGTTGGCTTTCGCTCTTTGCACTGCTCGTCGTTGTTACGGGCGCAGTTTCGGTAGACTCTGCCGAGGCGGGAAGGCACGCGACGGTGATGATAGCATCACTTCTCGGATTTTTCATAGTCGCAGGACTTCTTTCCTCTCGCGCGTGGCTTGGCAGAGCGATAAATGCTCTGATACTTTCAGGTCTTGCCGTTTCACTGCTCGGTATTTACGAGTGGATAATAAAAGCCGCGAGAGCTTCGTGGGAGTTTGATAAAATACTCGAAAATGAAATATCATCGGTGTTTTTAAGCACAGATACGCTTGCACTTTATCTCGTTATGATATTTTTCTTCGCACTTACGGGAATTTCCGCACAGGAAAAGCGCGGAGCAAGAGCGGTATCGGCTCTGACGATGCTCGCATCTCTTGTTTGCGTCCTGCTTACGATGAATGTTTACGCGTGGGTCGCACTCGTTGCGGTCGTAATGGTATATTCGCTTATAAAGTCGAAAAAGAGCGCGGCGTCGGTCTTTGGACTTCTCGTAGTGCTTTTGCTTGCAGTTTCACTCGTTTCCGACGTTTTACCTAACTATCTTACCGGTATTGCAGGAAACAGCTTTGAAGAAAAAATATCGGTTCTGCACGTTACGATGCAGATGTCCGGCAAATATGCGGTCAGTGGAATAGGACTCGGACAGACTGTATTTGAGAACGTGTACGCCTCGCTCGCGTCAAACGGAACTCCGACGGTGAGTAACGGCGGAAGCCTTGCTATGGAAATGATGATACGCTTTGGCGTAATAGGAGTTTTGTTTATCGCAGTAGCGGTGATTCTCATATACAGGCAGGCATTTTCGACCTTCAAAACGGTTACAGTGAAAAAATACGCGTCAATGTGGTCGATGGCGGCAATAAGTGCTCTCACTGCGGCACTGCTTCTTTCCTGTGTAAGCTACGTGTGGGAGGATACCTCGCTCGCACTGCTTTTCTGGATCACGGCAGGACTGGTAACTGCGACAAGACGGCTTGCTCTCTTTGAAAATACCGGAATGTCGGACGATAATGAACTCAGTGTCAGTATCCCGATAAGCAGCTTCCGTAAAAGCTCGAAAGAGCCGACTGAAATAAAGTGAACGCTATACCGAAAGGAAAAATATAAAAGATGAATAAACAACAAAAGACAAAACGCGCCAGACGTATGAATTTTATTGACTGGATGCTCATACTCATAGCACTTGCTTCGATAGGAGCTTTCGTGTATTTCGCGTTTTTCTCCGAGCTTGATCTTTTTGGGAAGGACGAGCAGAAAATAAACGTCGAATATACTCTTCGCGTTGAAAAAGTAAATGCAGAGTTTTTCCTTGGACTCAATAACGACAGTCTTCCGAGCACCAGAACAACGCTTAACGCCGACTTTATAGACGTCGGAGATAAGGTTTATAACAGTGCGGACGGCAAACTCGTCGGCAGAGTCAAGTCGGTCGAATATGAGCGCTCAAAGATCTCCACAAATAAATATGACGATAACGGAATACTTATCTATGCCGAATATCCCGGTTACGTTGACTTTATAATAACGGTAAGCGGAAGCGGACTCGGTACCGACGGAGTTTACAGTATAAACGGATACGAGATAAAGGTAGGATCTGATATTCAGTTCAGAACCGAGGGCTATAATGCAGTCGGTAAATGTATAAAGGTGAGCGGAAAGGAGATCGAAAATAATGGCAACTAATACTGCGAAAGAAAAAAAGACGAGATTTAATCTCATCGATCTCGTTATCATAATAGTCGTAATAGCCTGCATAATCGGAACGGTGTTCAGAGCGGCTATAATCGAAAAGCTAAGCTTCGTTTCAAATAACGATACCGCATACGTCACCTTCTATGCCGAAAATCTCACGGCAGAGGACGTTGCCGCCATAAGCGTCGGCGACGAGTTTTCGCTTAACGGAAAGAGCTTTGGCGTTATCGAAAAAAGCCCTGAGAGCAATAGCCAGAGCGTGGTCGTTCCCTCGCAGGACGGATCGGGATTTTACTGCGCCAACGACGATAAGCTCTATACCGTGAAGGGCGAGATGAAAATCAAGGGCGACAATACCGAAAACGGATTCTTTTTCGGCTCGGATACTCATATCGGAGTGGGCAAAGTGCTGAGTCTCGAAGGTAAAAAATGCAATATTTCTATTGTTATTACCAAAATAACGGAAAATGAGGCTTAATGTTATAAAAAAGTATTGATTTTAACTTTTTGATGTGTTATACTGAAAATAACGTAGAAAGGAATGGTATGTAAGAATGATCTCTCGCGATGTAAAAATAGTGAATACAAAAGGACTTCACTCTCGTCCCGCGACGTTTTTTATCCAGAAAGCAAATTCCTTCAAATCTTCTATATGGGTAGTAAAGGGAGATTGCCGTGTAAACGCGAAGAGCCTTCTCGGCGTACTTTCTCTCGGAATTGTTAAGGACACCGTTATTACGATAGTAGCAGACGGCAACGATGAAGATTTGGCAGTCGAAGGAATGTGCTCTCTTATCAGTAGCGGACTTGAAGACTGAAAAACGGGCAAAAATAATCTTTAAGATAGGCAAACCGCTATTGTGTGGTTTGCCTTTTTTAGAATTAAAGGAGCTTTTCATATAAAAGCCCCATAAGGAAAGGTTTTAATAATGACAGATAAAACCGTAACGCACTCTCTCAGAGAAAAGGCGAACAGACTTCCGCTTTCTCCCGGAGTTTACATTATGTATAACGAGGCGGGAAAGGTAATATACGTCGGCAAATCGAAGGCGCTCAAAAACCGCGTTTCGCAGTATTTTGCGGATACCGAGAAGGATATAAAGACCGCGAAAATGGTCGCGGACGTCAGAAGCTTCGATTTTATGCTGACAGATACCGAGATAGAAGCGCTCACTCTCGAAAATAAGCTTATCAAGCTTTATCAACCGAAATATAATATTCTGCTTAAAGATAACAAAAATTATCCTTATATAAAGGTAACGGTGAACGAGGAATATCCGAGAGTTACCTTTACAAGAAAGCGTCTTGCGGACGGAGCAAAATATTTCGGACCGTATTCGGGCGCAGGGAAGGCGATGTCTATAATAAAAACGACAGAGCGCGCGTTTGGTCTGCCGCAGTGCAAGCTCGAATTTCCGAGAGATATAGGAAAAAGCCGTCCGTGCATATACGCTCAGATAGGGCAGTGCTGTGCTCCCTGCTCAGGAAATCTTACCGCAGAGGAATACAAAGGCCGTTTTTCGGACGTGCTCACGTTCCTTAGAGGCTCGTATAACGAGGTTAAAAGATCGCTCACCGAACAGATGACCTTTGCATCTGATAACCTTATGTTTGAAACGGCGGCACTTATGCGCGACAGGATAAAGACCTTGGAGCTTCTCTGGCAGAAGCAGAAGATACTGACGACTCCCGACGCCGAATACGATATAATTTCGATATACCGCTCGGAGCAGTGCTCCTGCCTTGCACTTTACTACGTTCGCGCGGGCGCGGTGATAGATTCGGACAACTTCATTTTCTCTGCCGAAAAGATCACCGATAATAACGAGATAGTGTCTTTTCTTTGCGATATGTACTCGCACCGCGAGTATATTCCGTCCACCCTTATCACCGATATAGATTTTACCGATGAACAGACGGATACCATTTGCAGTTATATAAAAGAGGTTTGCTCTGTTAAGATAAAAGTAAAAATCCCTCAAAGAGGAGAGCTTAAAAGCCTTTGCGAAATGGTTGAGTCGAACGCTCAGCTTCATGCAAGACAGTATCTTGCCGAAAATGAGAAGGATAACGCGGTGCTTATCAAGCTTGCACAGATGCTTTCCCTCGAGGTTGTGCCCGAGCATATCGAATCTATTGATATTTCGAACTACGGAGATGAGAATATCACGGCGGGAATAATCTCGGTAAAGAACGCGAAATTTGATAAAAAAGGGTATAGAATATACAAAATACGTACCACCGATATTCAGGACGACTACCGCTCGATGTGCGAAGCACTTGAAAGACGCGTTTCGCATAGTGACGAGCAAAAGCTGCCCGACCTTTTCCTGCTCGACGGCGGAAAGGCACACGTTTCGGTAGTGAAGGAGCTTTTGGAAAGGCTCGGAGTTGACGTTCCGGTTTTCGGTATGGTCAAGGACGAATTCCATAAGACCAGAACGTTGACAGACGGCGAAAACGAGATAAGCATCGCCAAAGAGCAGTCTGTCTTTATGCTTGTTTATAAGATACAGGAAGAGGTCCACCGCTTTACTGTATCCAAAATGCAGAAGGCAAAGAGTAAAAAGCTTACACGCTCCTCACTTGAAGATATTTCGGGCATAGGTAAGAAAAAAGCCGCCCTGCTTCTTTCTCACTTTAAAACTCTGACGGCGCTGAAAAATGCAAGTAAGGATGAAATTGCGGCAGTCAAAGGAGTTTCCGTGCGAGATGCCGAAAATATAAGAAACCATTTTGATAAATAAGCGAAAAAACTTTATTTAGATGGTTGCTTATATGCGCTTATTGTGATATAATAAATATAATTTTAATTAAAGTTTTTGAGAAGGGAAAATTGATTTGCGATGCAAATCAATAGGAAAACTTTTTTTAAAAAGTTTTCCCGAAGAATAAAATATGAGAATTATAACCGGAAGTGCCAGAGGCACAAGACTTGAAACGCTCGACGGAGAAGAGATCACCCGTCCGACCGTCGAGAGAGTAAAAGAAGCAATATTCAGTATGATAAATTTCGAGCTTGAAGGTCGAAACGTGCTCGATCTTTTCGGCGGAAGCGGTCAGATGGCGCTCGAAGCACTCTCGCGCGGCGCAGCATCGGCGACTATCTGCGACTCAAGCAGAGAGGCTACCGCAGTTATCAAGCGTAACGCTCAGAAAACAAAGCTTTACGAAAAAACCAAGATACTTTCGAGCGATTATAAGGCGGCGCTTAACGGCGCAAAGGGAGAAAAGTTCGGAATTGTTTTCCTCGATCCGCCTTACGGCGAAAGTGAGATGCTTACCGACGCGCTCGACAGACTCCTGCGCCTTGATCTGCTGAGTAGCGGCGCGGTGGTTATTTGTGAAAGCAATAAAAAAGAGCCGATCACCGTCGAGGGACTGCGCGTTCGCAGATTTTCGAGATACGGCAAGGTGTATATAACCGTACTGACAAATGCCCCCGAGGATGAAGAGGAATAAACGCCTTGAAATAATTTTATCGGATACGCGATAGGAGGAATTGTTATGGAAAATATCAAGACCGCACTGAAAAATTGGCACCGAATGATCGTGATTCAGCCCGATGCCGATCTTAGAGATCCTGCCGTCAAGCAGAATATTGCTAATATTGATGCACAGGCGGATAAGGCACTCGCGGCGTTCAGGCGCGATGCAAAGGATTCGCTTTTTCTCGGCAGAGCACCCGTGACAAGCGCAGATATGACGTCTGAGTACGCCTATATCTGGAATGTCGCAAAGGCTTACGGATCGTACGGCAGTAAGTATTATAATAAGGAAGAAATTCTCGAAATCCTTCTTTTCTGCCTTGAATATATGAACCAAAACCGCTACGGTCAGAAGGAGATCGACGGCGTGGGTTGGCGAGATATGCGACAGTTCAATTGGCACGACTGGGATCTCGGATCGCCTGAGAAGCTTATAAATACTCTCATCGTTCTCGGAGATAAAGTATCGCTCGATGACAGAAAACGCTACCTCAAAGCCTTCGATTTTCGCGTTCCCGTACCGCGTGACTACGCTTCAAACAAGGTGCATTTTGAAAAATGCTGTATAGGATCGGGGCTTCTTCAAGAAAACGAGGATAAGATATACGCGGCAATAAACGCCTGCGCGGATACGAACATCTACGTTGACGGTTGGAAGAATGACGGGCAGGGATTTTATACCGACGGCTCGTACATATTCCACACAAGACATCCGATGAATGCAACCTACGGTATAATTCACGCGATCTGTGTGGTCGAGATCTGTAAGATATTCAAGGAAACCAAATTTGCAGATCCCGAGCTTGAAAAGAGAGTTTGCGAGTGGGCAGAGAATGCCTTTGCACCCTTCCTTTCAAAGACTCTCGTTTGCCGCCGTGTTATCGGAAGACACCCCGATCACGGAACGAGGGCGGGCGGACACAAGGTTCTCGGATATCTCTGCGAGGTTGCAAGCCTTACCGACGATCCTTACTATAAGAACCTTCTGCTTCAAGCCGTAAAGCGTAATATTACCGCAAATCCCGAAATGATCGCGGGTAGCAAAGCGCTTGTCAATTTCTATGCAGGACTTTCAAGCGACGCCGAAGCGCTCGTTAAAAAGACAGTCGAGGACGACTCTTTCGAGCTTTGCGAGTATAATCTTAATAAGGTATACCATAACGAGGATATAGTTATGCACCATAATAAGGGAGTTGCATATGCTCTTGCGATGTCCTCGTCAAGAATTTATAACTACGAATGTATAAACCACCAGAATCAGGACGGCTGGTATATCGGCGACGGTATGCTCACCGCGTTTGCCGACGACTTTTACGCGTATTACGACGGAATTCAGTCGGATAATCCCTACCGTAAGCCCGGTACTACCGTTGACGATCGCGAAAGAGAGTTTCTTTCGATCGCGCAGGGTAATGAATATCTCAGCTCGCAGGACTTCGTCGGCGGAGTCAGTGACGGAGTAAGCGGCGCGGCGGCTATGCGCCTTGAAGGCTATCACGGAACGGGCGATCTCGTCTATGTAAGACACTATAAGCCGACAGGCGAATACGGAGATGCACCCGAAAAGAGAGATGCAACTCTTCTTGCGAAAAAAGCGTATTTCTTTAACGGAACGAGAGCAATCTGCCTCGGCGCAGACATTTCGGCACACGATAACTCGAATGTTCTGACCGTTATTGATAACAGAAAGACAGCAAAGGATATAAAGCCGATCGGCGGTGAGAAGATAGATGTCACCGAAAAGGATACCTTTGTAGAAAAGGGCGTGCGCGGACTTTTCCTTGACGGCTTTGGTGGATACTATTTCCCTGAGGATATGGACGTGACCGTATGTAAGGGCGGAAAGAATAAGGATTATCTCGAAATCGTTGCTCACCATGGAAAAGATCCGATTGATGCAAGCTATTCATATCAGATTCTCCCGAGAATGAGCGAGAGCGAGCTTGAAAATTACGTAAAGGATCCCGATTTTAAAATCCTTGCAAACGACAAATACACTCAGGCGGTCGAGTATAAGGACGGCAAGAAGATGTACGTATTCTGGGTGCCGCGCAACTTTGACGGCATCAGAGTTTCCGCACCCTGTATGGTTATGATCGCAAACGGCAAATTCTACGTCAGCGATCCCACTCATAGGATCCCGAAAGTTACTATAACCGTCGGCGGAAAGTTCTACGTATTTGATCTTAAAGATAAGTACGGCGCGACCGTTGTTAAGAATATTTGACCTCTACACCCCAAAGGCTGCGGCTCTTGGGGTGTAATTTTGAAAAAAGATTGTTTCTTACCTAACCAAACGTACTTTTAACCGACTATATAGGTGTAAAGGTCATGACTTTAAACTAAGGAAAACAAAAAGATGGAAACAAACGAGATGCTTGAACTTGTCGGAAACGGTGAGTTTATTGATAAGATCTATAATTTTTCATATCATAGATGCAATAGCTCGCACGAGGCGGAGGATCTTTGCTCTGAAATTTTGATCGCTATTATAACGGCAATCAAAAAGCAACGGAAAATAGAAAATTTCTATGCATTCGTCTGGACTATTGCGCACCGTGTTTATGCCGACTACTGCGAAAAGCAGAGAAGAAGCCCGATGTGTATTGATGTGCAAAATGCAGAGAGCAGTATGACTTTCGCCAGCGACATTGAAGATTTTATAGAAAACGAGGACGAGCGAGAGAGGATAAACAAGATATTTGCCGAGATCACATTTCTTTCAAAGGCATATCGCGACGTTATGGTGATGTACTATATTGATGAAATGAGTGTAAGAGATATAGCTACACGCCTTTGCATTTCGGAAACAACGGTCAAGCAACGTTTGTTTTATGCAAGAAATACGGTAAGAAAAGAGGTAAATAAAATGAGTAACAGGAATTTGTCGCTGAAACCCGTCGATATGGCGTTTTTTGGGACGGGAACCCCCGTTGGAAACGAGCCCAATTTTGATTGTCAAAGGCTTTTTTCAAAAAGTCTTGTCTATCTGTGCAAAGAAAAACCCAAAAGTGCAAAGGAGCTCTCGGAAGAGCTTTGTGTTCCGATGGTGTTTGTTGAGCAAGAACTTGATATTCAAACGCGCGGAGAAAACGGTAAGTACGGAATGCTCAGAAAGCTTGAAAACGGAAAGTATATAGCAAACGTTCTTGTTGTTGATTACGAAGAGTTCAACGAGGCGAATAAGATATACGAAAAATATCTTCCTGAAATAGGGTGTAAGCTGAAAGGAAACATCGAAAAAAGTAAGGAGAAGATACTATCGTTTCCGTTCCTTAATAAAAATGTGGAAATCGGACTTGTTTTGTGGTTACTTATACATAGAATGTATTGGAGTATCGAATCGGATGTTATAAATGTAATGAAAGAAAAATATTTTTCTGATATAGAGCAGGTGAAAAGACCATATTCTTTGGCTGTGGTTTCTTTCAGCGATGAAGGGCTTTGTCCTAATATGGGATATGGTTGCGACGGAATACACGCCGGTTTGGTTTTGAATTACAAAAGTGTGAACGTATCAAATGCGTATGGGCGCAGAATAAAAGGGCATTTTCACTGCGGACATAACATATCTACTGATCCGAAGATTCTTCTGACTATAAGAGCAATAGGCGGACTTTCTATTGATACTCTTTCTGATAGCGAAAAAGAAGATGTTGCGAAAGCGATAGAGTGTGGATATCTTCGTAAAAACGGCGAGTTTGTTGAGCCCAAGATAGTAGTGATTGAAAAGAAAAATGAAGGAAAGTTCAGATCTTTGGCAAATGAGTTGACCTGTGATATGAACGAGATTACCGAAAAGATAGCCGTCGAGCTTGCCGGATTTATCAAAAAACATATTCCCGAACATCTTAAAAATGAATATGAGATGTATGCGAGACTGATTGCGGGTGTTGGGGCGCAAGATGCCCTCATAGAAGAATGTATTAAAGAGAAAATACTAACGCCTCCGGTAAACGGTGTAGGTGCCGAAGGCTGCTTGATGGAAGTTGAAAAATAATACAACTTCATTTCTCCATAACAAAACCACGGCATCAAAACGGTGCCGTGGTTTACTTCATTATATAATATATACTTAAATCTTATACTCCTCGATGAGAAATCCCCAGATAAGCTCCATTCCGAAGCCGGGAGCTCTCGGTACGTTGATAAATCCTTCATTTATTATATATCTGTCGAATTCAACGCCCTCTGTTTCGTCCGGAACACCCTCGATGGTCGGAACGAGGTCGGGGAACGCCGCCGCAAGATGCGCGCCGTAGTGCGTTTTCATCTTAAACGGCCAGTTGTGAGGAGATGCGAGTACGCCGTACTCTTTCAGTTTGGGCATTATCTCTCTCCAACGGGTGATCCCGTAGGTGCAGGTGTCCATAAGAAGCACGTCGATAAGCTTCTTTTCGCAAAGCTCGTGGAGAAGGGGCATATCGTACTGGAACTCTCCGTCCGCAATAAGCGTCTTGGGAGAATACTTTGCGAGGATCTCACGAAGTCGGGAGAAGCCGTCAACGCTTTCTAAAAAGGGCTCTTCAAGCCAGTAAAGATCGAGATCCTTGCAGGCGTCAATAAACTTTTCGGTATCTTCGAGCGTGAATGCATCGTTTGCATCTGCGAGCAGGCGGGCATCAGGGAAGTGCTTCTTTATTTCGTGCATTACCTCGATGTCACGTTTCAGACCTTCGTCGTGATCCATCCACATTCCGCCTCGTCCGACCTTGACCTTGAAGGCACGGAAGCCGCATACGTCCCAGTCGTACTGACAGTTGCGGATTATCTCTTCAACACCGCCCGGGCGTGTGTCGGGGGAAATATCGTTCATATATATAGCGCCGTCGTAGCAGCTGACCTGCTCGATCGGCTTTACGTCACGTCCGAGCGAGAGAATGTCAACGACAGGTATGCCAAGGATCTTTCCTGCAAGATCGTGAAGCGGTACGTCAAATGCGCCCGAGAGCTTCGGGTTCAGAAGCATTCCTTTGTAAACGTCGAAAACCTCGCTGACCTTCTTGCCGAGAAGAAGATCCTTGTTTTCTTCGGTGCAACGGCCTTCGCCAAATCCGTGTGCACCCTTGTCTGTGTATATTTCGAGAATGGAGAACTCTCTTCCGTAACGGTGCTCGGCAAGTCGTGAGTTCTTTCCGTAAAGTCTTGGGTATCTCGTGCGGATACGTCTTGTGACTACGCGCACTATTTTGTGTTCTGAAAGTGTTTCGTTGTAATTCACTGGGTATGCCTCCTTGCATCTGCATTTCTTCCTTTATTATAATGGGTGTAAATGCTAATGTCAAGTCTTATGTGAAAAGAGCACAAAAAACTACACTAAAAATAGGGGAAAGTGCACATAAGCGGAAAAACATAAAAAAACTTTAAAAAAATTCAAAAAAGGTCTTGACAAAGCGATTTTTGCATGCTATAATGCCTAAGCACCTCAAACGAGGGGTGCGGATCACTTCGGAAAAGCTTGGAAATACCGAAAAGTTGAAAAAAGTTGAAAAAACTTAAAAAACTTTCAAAAAAGGTATTGACAAAGAGGAAATGAAGTGATATAATAACAAGGCTGACCTCAAAAGAGGGAAGGCAGATTGGTCCTTGAAAATTGAACAACAACGAGAAAGTACAAAGCTTAGATTTAAGTAGAAAGAACTATAAACTCGTTAATTCTAGAAGAACAGCTTATACAAGCGCAAAAGAGATATATACTCAAAAAGCAGTATTTAAGAAAGCTAAGAGATAAAACTCTGAAAAAAGGTAATAAGTATTCCGCGAGGGATACAGATTATACAATTTTTAGAGAGTTTGATCCTGGCTCAGGATAAACGCTGGCGGCGTGCATAACACATTCAAGTCGAACGGAGTTGATTTAGAAGCTTGCTTTTGAATCAACTTAGTGGCGGACGGGTGAGTAACGCGTGAGTAACCTGCCTTAGAGTGGGGAATAACGTTTGGAAACGAACGCTAATACCGCATAACGCATAACCTTCGCATGGAGGATATGCCAAAGATTTATTGCTCTAAGATGGACTCGCGTCTGATTAGGTAGTTGGTGAGGTAACGGCCCACCAAGCCG
>JAZOSN010000046.1:0-19824 GCA_045657105.1 Eubacteriales bacterium | reverse complement strand
TATCAGACCTTGGAAATGCAAACGCGCACGAAAAACTTTACCGGCTGGACGGCGCAGATCATTCAGCATGAGGTGGATCATTGTAACGGAGTGTTGATTTAAATCATATACGGAATTAGAAATGAGGTTAAGTATGAGATCTTTTGGAATAAGCATAAAAGGACGCACCAAAAATTTTACTCTTCCAAAGAGTCAACCATTGATTCCTTTATTCGAAGCGATTGTCAATTCTTTTCATTCAATTGAAGAACGCAAAAAAACAGATTCGAATTTTAAGGGGGGTCATATTTATATTGAAATGGAACGAGACGGACAAATTTCCATAGATGGTGAAGGACCTCTTCCTGAAATAATTAATATGATTGTAATTGATAACGGATCGGGTTTTAATGAGAATAATTTTTCTTCATTTTTAGAATCAGATTCAACATATAAGGAAGCGATAGGCGGAAAAGGCGTTGGGCGTTTTTCTTGGCTGCATGCCTTTGAAAAAGCTGAAATAGAAAGTATATATGTTGAAGAAAAAGTTCCGGTCAAGAGATCTTTTATATTCTCCCTCGCTTCAAACGAAATTAACGATAGTTTAATAGATGTTGATGACTATTGTGACAATAGGAGATCGGTAAAGCTTTCGGGCTTTTTGAATCCGTACAGAACAACGGCACCCAAACAATTAGCAACGATTGCGACGCGGATACTTCATCATTGTTTGATATATTTTATGGATGAAGAATGTCCGAAAGTGGTTTTGAAAGACGAGTATGAATCGATTGATTTAAACGCTTTGTTTAGAGAACGAATCAAAACCGATGATAATAGCGAGATTTTTGATATTGACGGCAACAGTTTTGAATTATTGCATGTCAAGGCTGAAGATCCGTCCGTCAAGGGGAATAGCCTGTTTTTGTGCGCACATAATCGATTGGTAGAAACTAAGGATCTTGATAAGTATATAGTGGACTTGGATAGATCTATTTACGAAAAGCATGGTTTCTATTATATTGGCGTTTTGAGAGGAAAATATCTCGATGAAAATGTAGATATGAACAGATTGTCATTTAGTATCCCTGAAGGGGGGATAGCTCCATCGCTTATAGGGGTGACGTCTATCGATGAAATTATTTCGATGGCAGTAAACAAGATAAATGTGTTCTTAAGTGAGTTTTTGATGCCGATTTCGAATGCAAAGCAGGATACTATCAAAAACTATGTTATTAATAGGGCTCCGCAATTTAGACATTTATTAAAATATATGCCGTCAGACATTCTTGGAATTAAGCCCAATTTGTCTGAAGATAAATTAGATGATTAACTGTATCGTATTAAGAGAATGTTTGATAAGCAAATTAAACAACAAAATGAGGAGATTTTATCGTTATTAGAAACTGGTGTAATTTCCAAAGAGGAGTATGCCGAAAGGTTTCAAAAACAAATTACCAAAGTGAGTGAAGCCAACAGTGCTGTTTTGGCTGAATATATTGCGCATAGAAAAGTGATAATAGATTTGCTTCAGGTGGCTATTAAACGAAAAGAGGATGGTATTTTTCATAAAGAAAGCTATATACACGATCTTATTTATCCGATGCATACTTCTTCTGATGATATGCCATACGATTGTCACAATCTTTGGTTGTTGGATGAAAAGCTCGCTTACTGTTCATATATAAGTTCTGATATACCATTCAATAATGATCGACATGAAGAAAGAACTGACATAATGATCTTAGATCATCCTGTTGCTGTATCAGAGGGGCATAATGATGGCACTGAATTTGATACAATTGTCATTTTTGAAATAAAAAGACCTATGAGGGATGATTATACGGATGCGAGTAATCCAATAGTACAACTCTATGGATATGTTGACAAAATCAAGACAAACAAGATGAAAGACAAGGATGGCAGAATTATTCATGTCGGTGAAACCACCAAGTTTTATTTGTATGCCATTTGTGATGTAACCCCCAATTTGGAGAAAGTATTGCGCCACGGAGGAATATTTAAAAAGACACCCGATAAGTTGGGGTATTATGGTTACAACGAGAGCTATAACGCATATGTAGAGGTGTTACCATTTGATAAGGTAATTAATGACTCGCAAAAGAGAAATAGGGTGCTTTTTGAAAAATTAGGATTATAAATTCCAATTTTCTCTGGACTTTCTCTCAAACTTGTGGTATTGTTTGTGTTACCGAAAAAAACAGGGAGGTAGAGCTATGATACCACAAGTATTAAAATCAAACATAAAGGACGATTCAAAGCTGAGTCAAATCAGTGATGAATCGTCCTTTGCTATTAAGGAGGTTTATGATGAGGGGAACAATTGATGAACTCTGGTACGGCAACGTCTCTCCCTTCGAGCAATGCACTCGTGGTGACAAACGGTTGAAGGAACTGCTGAAGCTGGTAGCCAGGAATCGCGAAGAGTTGGATGGCACGCTCACGGACAAGCAGAAGGAAACACTCGAAAAGTTCGAGGAATGCATGAATGAGATGCACAGCATTACCGAGCGCGATGCGTTCTCGTACGGATTCCGACTTGGAGTGCAGTTGATGACTGAAGCCCTCCTTCTGCCGATAGGGGAAGATGGGTGATCAAATCTAAAAATTTGATACGCAATAAGCAAAGAAAAGGTGATTTTACAATTGCTTTAAAACCCGGTATTTGAACTTTTGACCTCTGTTACAGTCAGGTAGATCTGTTTTGGCATGAAATTTTGAGAGTGAAAAACATTGAAAAATATTAAAAAAGAGGGTTCTCGTAGCAGAGAACCGTCAAAATATTATAAAAAAGAGGCTCAAAAGCCCCAACACGCAAAAACATTTGTGGTCAAACATGTGGTCGTGCCTAAATAACGCTCAAAATCGTGGTGAATCGAAAAAACGAGTTAACACTTTGTACACATGAAAAAGAGAGAATAAACGAGGAATATGGAGAAAAACAAAGAAAATGGGGGATTCTTTCGAATCCCCCTGGTCTGAGTGACAAGACTTGAACTTGCGGCCTCTACCACCCCAAGGTAGCGCGCTACCAACTGCGCCACACCCAGATATACTATATTCCTGCGCGGAACGATATAGATTATACCACAAGAAAACGCGTTTGTCAACAGTAAATTGCAGATTTTTTTGTTTTTTTCAAAATTATTTTTATCAATATACATTCATGCGTAAAACTTGACATTTTACGCCTCATATAGTATAATTACATCGGCAAAAAACGAAAGGGAAGAGTCGGACAGGTATTTACACCCGCGAAGATGCGGGTGTTTCATTTTGAGATATCCAGTACAAACAATGAACAGATCTCACATAAAAGATTTTACAAAAGGAAATATTACGAGCCAGCTTATAGTATTTGCCTGGCCGCTACTGTTATCCAACATACTCCAAGTCGTTTACAGTATGGTCGATATGATCGTCGTCGGAAACGTAATGGGAGAGGTCGGAATTTCCGCCGTTTCGGTCGGAGGTGACGTGACCAATCTTCTGACGTTTATTGGAATGGGCTTCGCAAGCGCAGGCCAGATCCTGATTGCTCGATACATTGGTGCAAGGCAAAAGGAGAAGATCGGAAAATTTGTCGGTACTATGAGCGGATTTCTTCTGCTCTGCGCCATAATTGTAAGCGTTTTGGGAATAGTTTTCCAAAAGGACATGCTTTCTCTTATGAACACGCCGAGCGAGGCCTACGACGGCGCCATGGCGTATTCTACGATATGCATAACAGGACTTATATTTATTTACGGATATAACGTAGTAAGCGCCATACTTCGCGGTATGGGAGATTCAAAGCATCCTCTTATTTTTATCGGAATTGCGGCTATAACGAACATATTTCTTGATGTTTTATTCGTTAAAGATATGGGCGCAGGCGGAGCTGCTCTTGCGACCGTAATAAGCCAAGCGATAAGCTTTATCTGTTGTACTGTGTTTCTCGTAGCAAAGAAAAAACAGTTCGAGCTCAATATATCCATTCGAGATTTTGTAGTATGGGACAAGGAAATGCTTATCTCTTTTATAAAGCTCGGCGCTCCGATGGCAATAAAATTCGCATCTATACAGGTATCCAAGCTGTTTGTCAATGCATGGATCAACGGATACGGAGTTGCGGTTTCCGCGTTCTCCGGAATTGCCAACAAGCTTGCATCGGTTGTAAATCTTTTCTCAAACGCTATGAACACCGCAGGCTCTACCATGGTAGGACAAAATATCGTCGCAGGAGAGTTCAAAAGAGTCAACAAGATACTCAAAGACGTGCTTTGCGTAACTCTCGCCATAGTCGTAATTTTCTCGGTCATAATCGTACTTTTTCCAAAAGAGGTATTCGGACTATTTGCAAACGAGTCAAGTCAGGAAGCCCTTAAACTATCGGGCGAGTACGTTCCGATCGCTCTTCTTATGTTCCTTGCAAGCTCACTGCGCGCGGTAATGAATGCACTTATAAACGGAAGCGGAAACACCGTTATAAACTTTGTGACTGCAATTCTTGACGGAATAGTACTGAGAATAGGACTTGCAGTTTTGCTCGGTCTTGTGCTCGAAATGGGATATTTTGGATTCTGGCTTGGCGATGCTATCGCAGGATTCACGCCGTTCTTTATAGGTGTTGTTTTCTACCTGTCGGGTAGTTGGAAAAAGAGCGCTATAACGAAAACCACGGCATAAACAAACAACTTAATATCAACCCGTAATATTTTATATGAAAAAAATATAATATATTACGGGTGATTTATTTGAAAAACTTACGTTTTGGCATTCTTCTTATGGTACTTTTCGTTTTGCTTGCGACCGCTCTGCCAGTAATCGGAGCAGGAATATACAAAAGCTTTTTTAAAGAAAAGCCCGATGAGAGAGTCACGCTCTATTTTCACGACAGGCAAACGAGCGAAAAAATATCGCAGGACGATTATATTCTCGGTATTTTGCTTGCTCAGATAGATGAAAATTACGGAGAAGAAACGCTTCGCGCGGCGGCAATAGCTATGCGAAGCGCCGCACTGTATCTTAAAGGAGCCTGCCGTGAGATCTGCGGCGCAGATGCGGATTTTTGCGACTGCTCGGGAAATCTGCCGTATGTAAAAAGGGAAGAGTATGTCGAAAAACACGGAGATAAAGGGGAAAATCTCATCTCTGCACTTTCTGACGCCATAAGCCTTTCGCAAGGTGAGATACTGCTATACAAGAACAGCTATGCTCTTGCGCTCATACATAGGTCCTCGCATATTACTACCGAGAGCGCGTACGATGTTTTCGGAAGGCAGTATCCATATCTCGAACCCGTGATAACGCCCGAAAAAGCCGAAATAAACGAGATATTCGTGCTCAAAGGAGATCTTTCGCAAAGACTCGGATCGCTTTTTGAAAATATGGACGTCGCCGGTATTGAAGCATCTCCGACGCTCGATCTCAACGGTGCAGGTCGGGTTGAAAAGGTAAATATATTTATGCAGGACATTACGGCTGAAAAATTCGCCGAGATATTTGATCTCAGGTCTATGTGCTTTGAAATAGAAGAAGCGTACGGCGGAATAGTTATAAGGACTTACGGAGTCGGAAACGGACTGGGAATGAGCCTTTGCGGAGCGAAAAATATGTCGGAAAACGGATTTTCCTATAAGGATATTCTTCTTTATTACTTCCGAGGCTGCAAAATAGTGTCCGAAAATGAGCAAAATGCCGCTTAGTTTGGCAAAGTTTTGAATTTATTATTGACTTTTTAAATCTCTGTGCTATAATAAGTTTTGAAGAGTAAGAGCTTGTTCGTCAAGTGTCCCCCGAACAGGGAGTTGTCGGGAGAACGAAAAATTGCAGGTATAATGCGATTTGCGGTTCAGGCTCTGCATCCCGCTTCCCAGTTGCACAGATCACGGCACAAGTCTTTATTTGCGCCGTACGAGAAGATTAAATATACTATGATCTCCTTTACTGTACAAGCAAAAGCGGTAAAGGAGGTTTATTTTTTGTGCAAAATAAAAGACACGATCACCTTTCTGCTACCAGAATGATAACTACGCTCGGACTCCTGATCGGGCTAAGCGTCGTTATAGGTTGGATATGCAAGACCTATCTCACCGTCGGTGCAATACGTATTACGTTCGAAAATGTTCCGATAATACTTTCGGGTATTATCTACGGACCTGTCATAGGTGCGATAGTTGCGGTGCTTTCCGACGTAATAAGCTGTCTTATCTCGCCAAATCCCGCGCTTAATCCGATAATTATGCTCGGAGCGGCAACTATCGGAATAATCTCCGGACTTGTTTCAAGACGCGTGAGAAAATATAAATTTCTTCAAAGCGCACTTTCGGTATTTCTTTCGCATATTGTCGGAAGTATGATAATTAAAAGCTTCGGACTGTACCTGTTTTGGAGATACGACGCCTCGATACTGCTTCTCAGAATACCGCTTTATCTCGCGATTTCGACCTGCGAAACTGCTATAATCTATGCATTATTAAAAAATAAGTACATTGTATCTCTGCTCGAAAAGCAAATTATAAAGAAAGACTGAGCTAAAAAATATGACCTACGAAGAGGCAATATCATATATACATTCAATAGATTGGCGCGGTAGCCGTCCCGGTCTTTCGAGAGTTACCGAGCTTCTCGGGAAGCTTGGCAATCCGCAGGACTCTCTCAAATTCATACACGTCGGCGGAACGAACGGAAAAGGCTCGTTTTGCGCTATGCTTTCTTCAATTCTTAAAGAAACGGGGCTTAAAACAGGTCTTTTTACCTCTCCGTATATAGAAAATTTCAACGAAAGAATGATGATAAACGGCGAAAATATCACTGACTCGGAGCTCGCAGAGCTCACCTTTCAGGTGAGTGAAATTGCCGATAAAATGGAAGATCCGCCTACCGAATTTGAGCTTATATGTGCGGTAGCTATGCTTTATTTTAAAAGGAATTTCTGTGATATAGTCGTTCTTGAAGTAGGACTCGGTGGCAGACTTGATGCGACCAATATAATAAAAGATCCCGTACTTTCGGTAATAACAGGAATTGCGCTCGATCATACCGCTATTCTCGGAGATACCGTTTCACAGATAGCCGCCGAAAAAGCAGGTATAATAAAAGAGGGAAGACCGGTACTGCTCGGTTGTGCCTCAGCTGAGAAGGATAGGGAAGAGATAAAAAACGTCATTTCCCTTCATGCAGACAGTCATAATTCCCCTCTCTATACGACCGATATTTCTTCGCTCAAACTGAGATCCTCGTCGCTCGACGGCAGCATTTTTGACTATAAGGATCATAAAGACGTAAAAATTCCGCTTCTCGGACTTTATCAACCGCAGAATGCGGCAAATGTACTTGAAGCTATCGATATTTTACGCGGGCTTGGGTACGTAATATCCGATGAAGCAATCGCCACAGGACTTGAAAAAACGCTCTGGAAGGCGCGTTTCGAAAAGCTTTCGGACAAGCCACTCGTATTCTTTGACGGCGCTCATAATCCGCAAGGAGTTGCCGAGAGCGTTCGCAGTATAAAGCATTATTTCGCAGATAAAAGGGTTATAATTATTACCGGAGTTATGGCAGATAAAAGCTACTCTGAGATGGTTGGAGCCGTTGCAGGTGTTGCCTCGTCTGTCTTCACGTTAAAGCCCGATAATCCGCGAGCTCTCGATCCTGTCGCGCTCGCCGAAATATATGACGGACTCGGTGTAAGCTCCGTCGCTTGCAGTAGCGTAAGCGATGCGGTAAATAAGGCGTTTTTAGTGGCATTGAGCACCGGAGATCCGATAGTTGCACTTGGTTCGCTTTATATGTATAACGAAGTGAAAAATGCGATAACTGCCAAGAAAAAGCGAGATTTATAATATGTATGCGCCATATGAATTTGGAGATCTTCGTCCGCTTTCTGACATTGAATATGAATATCTCCTTGCACAACTAAATAAAATAGGGAAACGTCTGTTTGTCGAGCATTTCTACGCGTATAAGCAAAGAAATCGAAATGTTTTTGATAAATGTCCCGATAATATGCGAAAAGACGTATTCAGAAGGCGCGTTCTTGCCGCTTTTGCGGTATTCGATATGGGACTTGAAATGCACGCTCTGTATGAGATAATGCGCTCACCGCAAATGCCGCGCGAGATAAATATAACCGCAAATCAGATATTCGAATACGAAACGTTAATGTCGGATTATAAAAGATAAACTTCACTGTTTTAATATATTAAAATAGTGAATATCTGTCAAAACGCCGATAATTACGGCATTTTAATACACTAATCAAAAAAGAGAGGGCTTGAAGTTATGTATAATTTTCCGATAGGAATTATCACGGACTCGTTCAGAACCACCGTCGCAGAAGCTATCAGAAAGGCGGCAGAATGCGGCGCAAACGGCGTTCAGATGTATGCATCCAAAGGCGAGCTTGCACCCGAAAATCTGACTCCGAGCAAGATTTCCGAGGTCAAAAGCTTGCTTTCTGACAACGGACTTGAAGTATCTGCTATATGCGGAGATCTCGGCAGAGGCTTCGGAAACCCCGAAATTAACCCCGAGCTTATCGAAACGTCGAAGAAAATCCTGAATTTCGCCAAGGAAGTCGGTACGAACATCGTAACCACACATATAGGCGTAGTTCCTGAAAATCCCGGACACGAGAGATACAAGATAATGCAGGCGGCTTGCTTTGAGCTTGCAGAATTTGCAGATTCTATGGACGCTCATTTTGCAGTTGAAACAGGTCCTGAAACGCCTGATGTTCTCAAAGGGTTTTTGGATAGCCTCGGATCGAAAGGCGTAGCCGTAAACTACGATCCGGCCAATCTTGTTATGGTAACAAAATCGGATCCTGTAAAAGGAGTTTATACCTTAAAGGATTATATCGTACACACACACGCCAAGGACGGCGTACATATATTTTACAGAGATCCTGAGATCATCTACCGCGTAGTACCGCACATCGTTGAGGATCCGAACGCACCCAAAGGGAGATCGTTCCGTGAAGTTCCGCTCGGAACAGGCAGTGTAGATTTTGTAGGACTGCTTAAAGCGTACGAGGATATAGGTTATAAAGGATACCTTACAATCGAACGTGAGGTTGGAACCGATCCTGCAAAGGACATCGTAACTGCTGCCGAGTATCTCAGAAAGATCATAGCAGAAAACTGAAATTCAAATTAAAATTTAAAACACCGCAGACAAATCAGCGTTTGCGGTGTTTTCTTGTATTTGTAGGCTTATCGGGGGACTTTGGCGCCCGGGGGACCCTCAGGGGACCTTTTTGCCGCTTTCCACTCCCCTCTATTATACTAAATAATCATTTAGTATAATTCAACATATTTCCACAGGGAGAGCCGGAAGGCGCTTCTCCCCTGTGGATTTGACCTGTGGAAAACCTTTTGGAGCGATAATTTATCCACAACAGTTTTCCACAGGTTATTTTTTGCATATAACAAGCACCAACCACAATATATTGGGTGGAAAAATTTCCGAGTTCTGCTTTTGGGTGATAAAAATCCACTTTTAGCAAAAAAATCAACCGCAAGTCAATTCTGACCTGCGGTTTTCTCTTATTCACTTGATTTCAGTTTTATAAAAATCCTTCATCATAGCCTTTATTTCATCTCTGCTCGCACCTGACGTTGCGGCACCGTATCTGGTAACCGAGATCGAGCCTGCACAGTTGGCAAATTTAAGAGCAGTTTCTATATCCATATTTTCGCCAAGCGCAACTGCAAGTCCGCCGTTAAAGGCATCACCTGCTCCTGTCGTATCAACTGCTTGTAGGAGCTTTGTACCTACGAAGAACTTCTCTTCTCCGTTCGAGAAATAAACGCCTCTCTTGCCGAGCGTGATAATCACGTTCTTTACACCGAGCTTCATTATTTCCTGTGCTGCCTTCTCGGTGTCCTCGTCAGACTCTATTCTTATTCCCGAATAAAACTCCGCTTCGGTTTCGTTTGGTGTGAAATAGTCAATTTCTGCCAAAATGTCATTTGGTATTTTTTGGAGAGGCGCAGGATTAAGTATAACAGGCGTCGAGTATTTCTTGGCAAGGCGTATACCTTCGCGTATAGGCTCAAAGCCTGTTTCGAGCTGGGTGAGGAATATATCGGCGTCCTCAAACTCCTGCTCTGCTTCCCTTACGTTTTCTGCCGAAAGTTCGGCGTTTGCTCCTGCTATAACTACTATCTTGTTCTGACCGTTTTCTGCGCTAACCTCGATAACTGCGCTTCCCGTGGGCGCGCTATCGCTCACAGAAATATATTTATCAGAAATTCCTTCATTCTTATAATGCTCGCTCAGAACGCTTGAAAGAAAGTCCTTTCCCATACGCGCTATCATACAGACATCTCCGCCCGCTCTTGCCGCGGCACTCGCCTGATTTCCGCCTTTTCCTCCCGGACCGAATTTTATATTATTTCCCTTAACGGTTTCACCATCGCGCGCAAAACGCTCGGCGTAGGCGGTAATATCTACGTTAAGGCTTCCTACTACGATGATCTTGGACATATCGACGCTTCCCTTCTTTTACATTTTTCTAATTATAACATTTTCTTATGATTTTTTCAATAGCTTTTGAAAACAAAAAACAGATCGCGCCGTGACTTACTCGACGAGATCCGTTTTTAAGGTAGAAAGGTATTTGTATATTTTAAGACAAGTTATTTGTTTTCGTTACAACAGGTACAGCTGCCGCAATCGCCACTGCAAGATACTCCGGAGTTATCGTATTTTTTAGTTGCGCCGCAGGAGCAAGAGTCGGGACAACCAATGCATTTCTTTCCGCTTTTCTTTGCTTTGATAATATAAGCGATAGCACCGCCGATAATAAGTGTTATAATGGCGATTACGATTATGTCTGTCATGATGACTCCTTTCTGCACGAGTGCCGCAGAATATTAAACGGATACTTTTTTCTTGCTTTTAAGAGCATATTCTGCTTTAATTTGCTTGTTCTTTCTTATAATAAGGAAAGTAATAATTGCCGCGATCGCGAGAACTATTCCCCAACCCATAATGGGCATCCAGATCTTGCCGAAGCTTCCGGAAGTAAAGAGTGTTCCGAAGAAGAAGGTGAGAAATCCGACGGTGTATCCGACAGCGAATTGAAGTCCGATACCTGCCCAAAGCCACTTTCTGCTCTTTATTTCGGAGTTCATAGCGCCGATAGCCGCAAAGCAAGGCGGTGCAAAAAGGTTAAACATGAGATACGCGAGAGCTGCAACCTTGGTAATTGCCATAATTCCCGCAACCTCTGCACCTGTGGCACCCTCCATAATTGCAAGCTCTTCGGTATCGATGAGGTTTTCAAGTCCAACGAAGCAAACCGCGAGCGTTCCGACAACGTTTTCTTTTGCGATAAATCCGGTGATAGCCGCCGCTGCAAGCTGCCATGCAACAACGCCTACGACGGGAGCAATTATGTATGCAAACGGTGTAGAAACAGTAGCGAGTATCGAATCTGCCGCATTTTCTACGGGCGTAAGGCTCCACGAGAAGGACTGCATAAGCTGAACGGCGAAGTTACAAACGAGAATAACCGTTCCCGCCTTTACTATGTATGCCCAGCCTCTCTGACACATCGAAGCTGCGGCTCTCAGGAAGGACGGAGCTTTATATTCTGGAAGTTCAATTATAAAAAAGGATTTTTTGTTCTTATGACCTGTAAGCTTATTTATAAGGAGCGCGCAAAGGAATATGATCACAATTCCTGCAAAATACATAAGAGTACCCACCCAGGAAGCATCTCCGAAGAAGGCGCCCGCAAAGAGTGCTATAACCGGCAGCTTTGCTCCGCAAGGCATAAAGGGCGCAAGCATAGCCGTTGCCCTTCTTTCACGTTCGTTACGGATTGTACGGCAAGCCATAACGCCCGGAATGGCACAGCCCGTACCGATAATAAACGGAATTACAGATTTACCCGAAAGTCCGACTTTTTTGAATATCGGATCAAGAACCACGGTTGCACGCGCCATATATCCGCAGTCTTCAAGAAGTGCGATAAGGAAATACATTATCATTACAAGAGGAAGAAATCCTACGACCGCGCCGACACCGCCGATTATACCGTCAACAAGTATCGAGGTAAGAAGCGGATTTGCATTTTCCATAAGTCCTGCTACCCACTCGCCGAACATATCAATAAGCGTAACCAGACCGGGAATTACAAGCTCTTTGTCCGTTCCTTCGTTGAAAACGTAACCTTCGGCTATCCATGTTCCAAGCCATGCCTGAGAGATCTGGAACACAAGGAACATAACGACGGCAAAGATCGGAATTCCAAGCCATTTGTTTGTAAGAATGGCGTCGATCTTGTCCTGAGCGTTTTTATCCCTAGTAAAAACCGTTCTCTTCTCTACGTCTTTAACGATCGTATTTACGAAGTCAAAACGCTTTTTATCCGCTTCAATGACAGTATTTTTATTGGTGAGGTCTATATCTCCTTGTGTATAAGGAGCATTCTGAGCCTTTCCGATGATCGAAATTGCCGCCGCTACTACCTCTTTAAGTCCCTTGGACGACGTCGAAACAGTTTCGAATACAGGGCAACCGAGCTTTTCGGAAAGCGCGGAAACGTTTATTTTAGTTTCCCTTTTCTTGTTAATATCAGTCTTGTTAAGAGCAATTACGACAGGAATACCGAGCTCGAGGAGCTGAGTCGTAAAGAAGAGGCTACGGCTAAGATTGGTAGCATCAACGATGTTGATTATTGCATCGGGATTTTCGGTCTTTACGTAAGCACTCGTAACGCTCTCCTCCGATGTAAAGGGCGACATCGAATAAGCGCCCGGAAGGTCGACCGCAATAAGCTCGTCAGAGCCGTTATAATAGCTCTTTTTAATTAAATGTTCTTTTTTTTCAACGGTAACGCCTGCCCAGTTTCCGACCTTTTCACTTAGTCCGGTCAGAGAGTTGAACATAGTGGTCTTACCGCTATTCGGATTGCCCGCAAGCGCAATTCTCATTGATTTTCCTCCTGTTATATGAGAAAGTAAATTTATTCTCAAATTGAGTTAGCCCTTGCTAACTCAGCGTTAAAAAAATAATCGTAAGATTATTTTTTAGTTTTTAACGATGATAGCTTCCGCGAGTTGATTATCAATGTTGTATCTTCCGTCTTTAATGGAAACCACACACCCGCCTTTGAGATGTGAAATGACCGTTATCGGCTCGCCGCTATAACAACCGAGTGAAAAAAGGAATGCATCGAGCTCTTCGTCATCTGTTTCGATGCTCTCGATGATATATTCCTTCCCTTCTTCTGCCAAACGCAAGTTCATAAAATCACCTTCAATAAAGCCGTTTTCATAGGTTAGCCTTCGCTAACCTTCAACATTCTACAATAAAATATCTGATTTGTCAAGAGCTTTTTGAAAAAATTTAAGTTTTTTAAAATTATTTTTTCATTTCGTTTTTCATCTTTCTTCTCATTCGGTTGAGGTGCCTCTCAAAGTTTCCGCTTGAAATAAATTCGGCAAGTACGTACTGATCAAGCACCGGAACCGTACAGGAATACATTCCCATTTTTTCCTCATAGAGTGAAAGCAAGTGATGTGGAATTATCATATATCCCATTCTCATAGAAGGCGAAAGGCTTTTGGAAAATGTGTTCATATACAGAACTCTGCCGTTTTTGTCAAGCGAATAAAGCGACTCGATCGGGTGGCCCGGGATAAAGAATTCACTGTCAAAATCGTCCTCGATTATATAGCCGTTATTTTTGGCGGTGAAAGCCAGATATTCATATCTTTTTTTAATACTCGCGGTTACGCCCGACGGATAACTATGAAAGGGCGTAACGTGAAGCAGGTCGGCTTTGGAATTTTTAAGTGCCTCGCTCTCTATTCCGTTTTTACCCATTTTGAGTTTTTCGAGCGAAACGCCCATTGTGCTATATACTGTTTCGATCTGAGAGTATGAAGGATCCTCTATGCCGTACACCTTCTCGCGTCCGAAAATACGAATAGCGGTATCGTAAAGCTGCTCGGCACCCGATCCTATGATTATCCTCTCAGGCTCTGCATACATTCCGCGGTATCTGTAAAGGTATTCCGATATGGCGTTACGAAGAACGGCGCAACCTTTACTTGGAGATTTCACGAAAAGACGCGCACCTTTTTCCGACATAACCTTTCTCATTGTCTTGAACCAGACAGAATATTCGAAATCACCGCTCGGAAGCTCGTTTTCTTCGGAAAGCAGAGGAAGTACTCTTCCCTTTTCGCCCTCTCCCTGATACATTCCGTCTATCTCTGCAACGAAATATCCGCTTCTCTCTCGGGAATAGATATATCCCTCGTCCGCAAGTCGGTTATAAGCGCTTTCGACAGTTATCGTACTGAAACTCGTTTTGTCTGCCATTACGCGCTTTGACGGAAGCTTTTCTCCTGCCTTGTATTCTCCCGAAAGGATCATTTCCTTTATTATTTTATATAAGGTATAATACTTTTTTTCTTTATTCATCTGGATATATAAAAATCTCCTATTTTGGTAATTTACATATTATCAAAAATGATTATAATACATTTATAACGATTTGTAAAGAGGTAAATACTATGTCGTACAAAAAAATACTTACAATTCAGGATATTTCGTGTGTCGGACAGTGCTCTCTGACCGTTGCACTTCCGATAATTTCGGCTTGCGGCATCGAAACCTGCGTTCTTCCATCTGCCGTTCTCTCTACACATACGGCAGGATTTTCGGGATATACATTCCGCGATCTTACCGATGATATGCCGAAAATACGCGAGCATTGGGAAAAGGAAAAGATCAGATTTGACGCTATATATACGGGTTATCTCGGAAGTGCAAAGCAGATAGCTTACGTTAGCGAGATATTCTCTTCCTGTGCAAAAGAAAACTGCATACGTATAGTTGATCCTGCTATGGCAGACGGCGGAAAGCTTTATCCCGGATTTGACGAGGATTTTGTAAAGGAAATGGCAAAGCTTTGTGCCTGTGCCGACTATATAATCCCGAATATCACCGAGGCCTGCTTCCTTACGGGAGAAGAATACAAAACCGTTTACGACAGAGCGTACATTGACACGCTTCTTGAAAAGTTTACCGCGCTCGGTGTTCGTAACGTGATACTTACGGGCGTCAGCTACGAGGCGGGAAAGACAGGTATTGTTATTTACGAAAACGGCAATTACTCTTACTACGAGCACGATTTTCTCCCGAACAGTTGCCACGGAACCGGCGATATATATGCGTCCTCGTTCGTTGGTGCGCTTGTACGCGGAAAAAGCGCTTTCGACAGTGCAAAGATCGCCGCAGACTATACGGTAGAGTGCATAAAAGCAACCGCAAAAGAGGAAAATCACTGGTACGGCGCAAAGTTTGAAACCGAGCTTCCCTATCTTATAAAAGCACTTAACGATTAAAGATAAAACCTCCGTTTTAACGGAGGTTTTTGCTTTTTCTGTACTCGCTGGGAGTAACGCCGTACTGTTTTTTGAACACGCGGTTAAAATATGTGACGTTATTAAATCCGACCTTTGACGAGATATTTATAATAGTATCATTTTCCGCAAGAAGCATTTCCCTGCCAAGCTCTACTCTTCTTTTGTTTATCCATTCACTGAAAGAGTATCCGGTCTTTCGTTTGAAAAGACGTCCCAGATACTTTTCGTTATAGTGAAACATCTGTGCTACGAGCGACAGATCTATTTCGTATTCAATATTTGCTTCTATATAGCTTTTAAGGTTTTCGATAAGCGGATCAAAATCGTTTTTTTCATTTTTTACAGGGGAAAGCTCTAATATCATTCTTATATAGCTTTCAATAAGCTCGCCTATCGCCTGACAGTTTTCAAGGGAAAAACCGCTTTCAAGAGATTCGATCAGATCCTCTCTTACACTTAACTTATATCTGAGTTTTTCGCGTTTTTCCTCAGACGGAAGTATATTTCCTATAAAAATTATACTGACGACCTCGTCGTCTATAATCACCGGGTGGGTGTATTCATACATTCCGTTTATGCAAAGCCCACCGAACGGCTGCTTGCCGATAAGTGCTTTTTTTACGGCAGAATTTCTGCAATAGTAACAGCGTCTGTAACCGTTAGGACTTCCTTTCATTACGGAACACACAGGACTTTTATGTATCTGCTTCTCGTGCGGCAAAACAAGTTTTTCATTTCCGTATGAGCCGAAAAACAAAACTCCGATATGTAACTTCGTCCCGTATTCGAGATAATCAATAAGATCGTTCAGATAACTGTAATTCATGTGTTTTCCTCTATTACTTGTACAATTTCAAGCAAATTATATCATAAAAGTTTCGTTTGTTCAATATAAATTTCTAAAAATATAAGTTTTTTCAGAAAAAATGTGATATTATGATAAAGGATAAGTACGGAAAGGAATATTCTCTTATGAAAAAATACGATCTTGTAGTAGTCGGCGGCGGACTTTCGGGTGTTGCCGCATCGGTCAGTGCAGCGCGTGAGGGACTATCTGTTTTGCTCGTTGAAAAGAGCGGTTCTCTCGGCGGAGCAATATCAAACAACCTAGTATATCCCTTTATGCGATATTGGACGCTCGACGCGGATAACAAGGTCGGCTATCACCTCAGCGGCGGAATATTTACCGAAATGCGCGAGCGCGAAAAGAAATTCACAAACGAATTTTCTCTTATGCGCTTCAAGCCCGAATATTTTAAGCTTCTGCTTGACGATATGGTAAGCGAGGCGGGAGTGGATCTGCTCCTTCACAGTACTCTGTTTGATGTAAAGAGCGAGAAAAACAAGATCACAAGCGTCGGTATTACCACCACATCCGGCGTTATGTATTTCGAGGCAGATTTCTTTATTGATACCACGGGCGACGGCAATCTCTTCACACTTGCAGGATGTGACTATCAGCTCGGACGTGAGAGTGACGGTCTTTGTCAGCCTATGACGACCTGCTTCAGAATGAGCGGAGTTGACGTTGAGCAGTTAAAAAAAGACAGTGCAATGATAAACGAAAAATACAAAGAGCTTCAAAAGAACGGCGAGATCAAAAATCCCCGTGAGGACATTCTCTTATTCTACGGAATCGGCGAAGGAATAGTACACTTCAACACGACGAGAATAGTAAAGCTTGATCCTACAAATCCCTTTGACAAGAGCCGTGCAGAGATCGAGGCGCGCCGTCAGGTATATGAGATGGAGCTTTTTCTTAAAAATCACTCAAAAGCATTCGAAAACAGTACGCTTATCTCGATAGCAAGTGAGATAGGCGTAAGAGAGAGCCGCAAGCTTAAAGGTGTTTACATTCTCACGGTCGAAGATCTTAAAAACCTCACCTATTTTGACGATGCAATAGCTCTCGGAAACTACGATATAGACATTCATAACCCAGCAGGCTCGGGAACCTCGCATTACTATTTTAAGGGTGAGGAGAAATATTCTATTCCCTACCGTTCGCTTCTTCCAAAGGAGTTTGACAACCTGCTCGTAGCGGGAAGATGTATCTCGGCAACACACGAGGCTCAGGCGTCGGTCAGAATTATGCCGATATGCGCAACTCTCGGTCAGGCGGCGGGAACTGCGGCGGCAGTTGCATTCAAAACGAGAAAGAGCGCACACACGCTCGATACAAAGCTTCTCAGAGAAACACTCATCAAAAACGGCGCGGTGCTTTGAAACACAAAAAAGCGATGACAAAACGTCATCGCTTTAATTTTTTATTCCTCATCTACCTTAAATGCATCGAGAAACTCTCTTGCGTACTCGATCTGCGAGGCAACCGATTCGGGCGAAGTTCCGCCGTACGAGGTTCTGCGGCTCACACAGCTTTCGAGCGAGATATATCCGTACAGATCCTCGTCGAAAAGCTCGGAAAATTCGCGGTATTCTTCAAGTGAAAGATTATCAAGAACCTTTCCCTCGGCAACACATTTTCCGACGAGCTGGCCTGTGATCTTGTAAGCACTTCTGAACGGAAGTCCTTTGCCTACGAGATAGTCTGCTACGTCGGTCGCGTTGATAAAGCCCTTCTGCGCCGCAGAGTACATATTTTCACGTATGGGGCGCATTGTTGCGATCATAGGAGCAAAGACGCTAAGGCAGGCTTTGAGCGTGTCAACGGCGTCAAATATTGCTTCCTTGTCTTCCTGCATATCCTTGTTATATGCAAGCGGTGTTCCCTTCATTATAGTAAGAAGGGTCATAAGATCGCCGTATACTCTTCCTGTCTTGCCGCGTGCAAGCTCTGCCATATCGGGATTCTTCTTCTGCGGCATAATGGACGAGCCGGTCGAGAAGGAATCGTCAAGCTCAATAAACTTAAACTCCCACGACGACCAGAGGATTATTTCCTCCGAAAGACGCGAAATGTGCATCATAGCTATCGAATACGCCGAGCAAAGCTCAATAGCGAAATCTCTGTCCGAAACACCGTCAAGCGAGTTACGGCAGGGATACTGGAAGCCGAGAATATCGGCGGTGCGCTGTCTGTCGGTATTGTAGGTCGTTCCTGCAAGAGCGCATGATCCGAGAGGAGATGCCGACATCATACGGGCAGATGCCTCCGAAAGACGCTCAATATCACGCATAAACATCGAAACGTACGCCATAAGGTGATGTCCGAATGTTATCGGTTGAGCTCTCTGCATATGAGTATATCCTGGCATAATAGCATCCTTATACTCGTCCGCCTTATCGGTAAGAGCCTCGATAAGCGAGCAGATATTTTCGATTATATCATCTGTCTGATCTTTGAGCCAGAGTCTTATATCGACTGCGACCTGATCATTACGGCTACGCGCGGTGTGAAGCTTCTTGCCAACATCTCCGATACGCTCGGTGAGAACGCTCTCAACGAACATATGAATATCCTCCGCTGACATATCAATAGCGAGTCTGCCTTCGGTAACATCTTCCTCGATCCGTGCAAGCTCGTCTATTATCGTGTGAGCCTCGTCGATAGTGATTATTCCCTGCATACCGAGCATAGTAGCGTGTGCTATCGAGCCGCGTATATCCTGAGAATACATACGGCTATCGAAGGGGATAGACGAGTTGAAATCATCTGCCACCTTGTTAAGCTCTTTTGAAAAACGTCCTGCCCATAATTTGTTATTCATAGTTAAATCTCCAAAATTTAAAACAAAAAGCCCCAAAACGGCATAATCTGCCCTTCTGCGGCTTTTGTGTCGAATACTCGTTTTCTGTGGCAGAAATCAGTCAGCGTAAACGCTAACGCACTTTCTGTCCTTTGCGATCTGTTCGAACTTTACCTTTCCGTCGATAAGAGCGTAAAGAGTATCGTCAGATCCGCGTCCGACGTTGTTACCGGGATGAATATGGGTTCCGCGCTGTCTAACAATGATGTTACCTGCAATTACGGGCTGACCGTCTGCTTTTTTAACGCCAAGACGCTTGGATTCGCTGTCACGACCGTTCTTAGTCGAACCAACACCCTTCTTATGCGCGAAGAACTGTAAGCTTATTCTGAACATTGTCTTAATATCCTTTCATGTAAACTTAGTAATTTTCGGAAATTTCTTTCCTCAGTCGAGCTCTACTTCTTTAACGTCGATAAAATCGTAGTAATCTTCCAGCAGATCGCAAAGCTGCAAATAGTATGCATAGAAGAGTCCCGATACGGCGTACTGCTTTTTCTCGTCGCTTTCCTCTTCGGGGAGCGCCGCCTTTGCCATAACCGTAATATCGGTTGTTTTTTCGTCGATCTTGTAATCACCGTTTGAAGCGTAAGAGACCTCAATAGCGTCTACTATCAGCATGGCCATCGCCGAGAGCGCCGAGCATACAATATCGTTTCCCTCTTCGGCAAATCCGGAATGTCCGGTTTCCTTAAAGCCATAATAAACACCGTTTTTTTTGAAAAAAGTGATCGTAGTCATCT
>JAZOSN010000045.1:0-21345 GCA_045657105.1 Eubacteriales bacterium | reverse complement strand
ATTGCCGTCAAGAGTTCATTCACAGAATTAAAGGAATAGGAATATGTAACATCTTCGGGATCTGAATTTATGAATAAATTCATCCAATACGTTGAGCTTTCCATCCAATAAAGGGTAGATTCAATTTGGTCTTGCAAATCTGCCACGGCACTTTTTAGCAGATTTTCTTTGCTTGCAAGTTCATCTTTTGCAGCTTCAAGCTCAGATTCTTTATTTACAAGGTTTGTTCTTACCGTATCAAGTGCAGAGTTTTTGCTTCTTAACTCATTCTGCAAACTACTGTTATCGGACTCAAGTTTATTTATCTTACCATCCTTATCTTTTATTACGCCATTGTAATAGAATAGCGAACACAATATTGTTGCAATTAGTAGAATGTAAGATACTATGATTATTATTTTCTTTGATATTGCCATATAATTCACTCATCCTTTCTTGAACTTTCCCAAAATACTGAATAAAAAGTTTTTTAGTGCATATCTCCGAGCTAATTTAACAGTTCCTTATAAATCGTGCTCTTGCCGACGCCTCGTGCACGGGCGGTTTCCTTTATAGCGTCCATTTTCTCCATACCGAGCGACATATAGTGCTCGACCTGCTCGGATACCGTCATATCCTTCCAGAAGCACTCACCGTCGTCGGTCGCACCCTCTACGACTATAACGTACTCACCTCGCGGCGAGTTTTCCTTGTAAAATTCAACTGCCCGCGAGAGCTTTGTGCGTTTTACTTCCTCATTGAGCTTGGTTATCTCACGGCAGAGAGCGATCTTTCGGTCGCCGAAATTCTCATAAAAGGCTTCGAGTGTTGCAAGAAGTCTGTGCGGTGCTTCGTAGAATATCACCGTTCTTTTTTCATTTTTAAGCTCTGAAAGACGGGCGTTTACCTCGCTTTTCGTGCCCGAAACGAAGCCCTCGAACACGAACTTTCTCGTGTCAAGTCCCGAAAGAGTGAGCGCCGTTATCGCGGCACAGGCGCCCGGAATTGAGGTCACGCTCACGCCGTTTTCCGCGCAAAGACGAACGAGATCCTCACCCGGATCGCTGATGGCGGGCGTCCCCGCGTCGGTAATGAGCGCGCAGGATTCGCCGTCTTTAAGCCTTTTTATGATCTGCGGACCGCGCTCGCGTTTATTATGCTCAAAATAGCTGACGAGCGGCTTTGAGATACCAAAATAGGTGAGAAGCTTTGCCGAGTTTCGGGTATCCTCTGCGGCAATAAAATCAACGCCTTCAAGAACTTTGAGAGCGCGGTATGATATATCGGCGAGGTTGCCGATAGGAGTTGCCACGAGATAAAGCGTTCCCTTTTCTATTTTGTTCTTTTCCTCAAATTTATCCTGAAAATTAGGCTCTTTCATATTCCTTACCAAATTCTCCGTTTTCGTAAATGTAGGCGAGGTCGTCGGTATAGACGAGCGGCTTTTCCGACGCGTTGCGATGCATTATAAGCGGCTTTGTAACAAAGAGTCCGCTCGATCCGCCAAGCTTTCCTTCAACGAGCACAAGGCTCGGTCTGCTTTTGGTGTCGGGGTAGACGAGAGTCATACGCTTCGGCTCGATCCTTGCGCTCCTCATAGCATCAAACAGATCTGAAAGGCGGTCGGTACGCCATACCGCGCAGAAGCTTCCCGAATATTTGAGCAGCCTTGACGCCGCAGAGCAAAAATCGTATATATTTCCGCAGACCTCGTGTCTTGCAATATATTTTTCGTCCTTTTCGTTGCGCGCACCGCTATCCTTTTTCATATACGGCGGATTTGAAAACACACAGTCAAATTTTCCGTAAAGCTCGCTCGGAGCGTCCTGAACCGCCGAGCAAACGGTCGTTATCTTTTCGTCAAATCCGTTTTCTTTAACGTTTCTTTCGATGAGGTCGGCAAAATCCTTTTGTATCTCGAAGGCGTATATCCTTTTGAACTTGCCCTTTGCCGCGGCAAGCAGAGAGATTATTCCCGTTCCTGCGCCGAGATCTGCGGCAAGCCCATTTGCCTTTTTTCTGAGATACGCGTAAAGCAGATAGGCATCACTTCCGAAGGTAAGCCCGTCCTTTTTCTGAATAAGCGTTATATTTTCATTGACGTAGTCAACTCTTTCGTTGTCCTTTATATCCATAAACGAGCCTCCTTTCAAAGCAAGATGCGAAAAACTTAAGGGCAGAACTTACGCCCTGCCCTTTAAAGTTTGGTTCCGATTTATGTACGAATTACTCAGCCTTAGGAGCATCAACGGGGCAAGCACTTGCGCATGCGCCGCAGTCAAGGCACTCGTCTTCATTGATCACGTACTTTCCGTCCTTTTCGGAAATAGCACCAACAGGGCACTCTTCGGAACATGCACCGCAACCGATGCATTCATCAGCGTTAATTTTGTAAGCCATTACAAATACCTCCGATATTTTTTGTTAGTAACATTATAGCACACCGATTTTAAAAAATCAATGTTTATTTAAAACTTTTTTCAGTTTGGCAAAAATTTATTACTCTTTTTGACCTTTTTCGCCGTTTTGGTGGCTTTTCGGACGTCTGTGGCGATTTCTGTTATGTCTGTTTCTGTGTTGTTTTGACTGATTTTCGTTCTTTACGCCGTTTTCGTCCTTTTTGATTTCTGTATTTTCGGCAGTTTTCTGTTGATTTCGACTTTCGTCACCGTTTCTCTGGTGTTGACGCTCTGCATTTCTTGCCGCTCTTTCTCTCTTTTCGGCAGATGCCTTTGAACGCTCCGCCGCCTTCGCGAGAGCGGCTTCCTTGGCCTCCGCTACTCTTGCCGCGGCAGCCGCCTTAGCCTCTGCGCGCTCTGCTTCCTTTTTATCTCGAAGTGCCTTCTTTTCAAGCGCGTCCTTATATTCGTCGGCAGTTTCGGGGCGAAGAAGCTCTCTGTCGTATATCTTGGGATCGCCCGGCTTTTCGTCAAGCGCGACCTTGACAAGTCCGAGAAGCGGCTTTGCCTCGATGACCTTTCCGGATCCGTCGGGAGTCATTACTCTGCTATCGACCTTGGGAGTTCTTCTCGACTCCTCCTGATAGGTGTCGTACTCATACCGCAGGCAACACATAAGACGGCCGCAGGCACCCGATATTTTCGCCGAGTTGAGCGCAAGATTTTGCTCTTTTGCCATCTTTATCGACACCTGAACGAAATCGGGCAGGAAGCTATGGCAACAGAATTCTCTGCCGCATACTCCAAGGCCGCCCATTATCTTAGCCTCGTCGCGAATTCCTATCTGTCTGAGCTCGATCCTTGTCTTGAAAAGACCTGCAAGATCCTTTACGAGATCTCTGAAATCGACTCTGTCGTCAGAGGTGAAATAAAAGAGAAGCTTCGTGTTATCAAAAGTATATTCCGCCTCGATAAGCTTCATGTCAAGTCCGTGTGCAATTATCTTCTTCTGACAGAGCTCGAACGCCTCTTCTTCCTTCTTTTTGTTTTCCTCGAAGCGAGCGTTGTCCTGCTCGTTTGCTATACGGATAACGTTTTTAAGCGGAAGAACGAGTTCTTTTTTCGATACCATTTTATTGGTAAGAACGACCTTTCCGTACTCAACTCCGCGCGCGGTTTCAACTATCGCATTATCGCCGTCCTTTGCCACGTTTCCGTTTGCGGCGAAATAATACATTTTGCCCGAGCCTCTGAACGAAATTCCGATTATTTCGGCAAAATCGGGCATGTTTTCGTATTCCTTATCGAAATATACCGGCTTTTTCTCGCTATTTTCCGCAGGCGCGCTTACAGGCGCGTCGGGAGTCTTTTCTATCTCCTCGGACGCCTGTGTCTTTTCGCGTTCTGCGATCTTATCCGGTCTTTCAAGCTTACCAAAAGACCTTCTGTGATTTCTATATCCACCCATTGTAGTTTCCTATCCCTGATTTATCCTTTATATTAAAATTATTCTGCAAACGCCTTCCACAGGCTTATAGATATTTCCGCTCCGAGATTTGAAACGGCAACGTTCCTTTCAAGCTTCAAAGCAAGCTCGGATACTGCAAGCTCTGCTTGAAGAAGTGCCGTCATACCAACCTTTTTTGAAAGCTCTGCGATCGCATCGTCGTCACCGAAAAGCTTCTCGCACCTTGCTCTGCTTCTCAGTGCACACATATCGCGAAGCGCTACTCGGAGCATAGAGAGCAGTTCGGAAAACTCATTCCTGTTTTTTAGCGGAAACGGAAATACCGAAAGCGCGGCTCTGTCCTTGTTTGCAAGTATAGTGAGAAGCTGGACGACCTGATTTCCAAGCGACTGCGAGGAGTCCCCTTCTCCGATTATGCGAAGCGCCTCACCGATGCTTCCTCCCGAGCGTGCAATAATACGCGAAAGCTCGTCGGGCGCGTTTTTCGACATTTCGAGTGCCCTTACGCTGTTTTCGGTAAGATGCTGCATCATCTCTTCCGGCGTAAACACCTGCATACGGATAACCGGTGCTCTCGACCTGACCGTTGCAAGCATTGACGTCGAATTCTCAACGAGAAGCATAAAATACACGTTCTTCGGCGGCTCTTCAAGCAGCTTGAGAATAGCGTTTTGTGCACGTATATTCATCGTATCTGCTCGACGTATTATATAAGCCTTTATTTCCGAATCGTTTGCGGCGACAAACGCCGTTTTTCGTATCTCGCGTACCTCGTCTACTCCTATCGTCTTGCTCGCGCCCTTGGGAGAGATCTCGTAAACGTCAGGCGAGATACCTCTCATTATCTTATCGGCGGCAATATCGTCCATCGAAAGCTCTGCCGCGATAGCCCTTGCAAGTGTGAGCTTTCCGCTTTTCGGCGGTCCCTCGATTATAAGAGCGTGCACGAATCTTCCGCAGGAAATATCGTCCGAAACGATACGTTTAAGACTGTCGTTTTTATACAAAGCTCTGTCAATTATATTTCCTACCTCACGGACAGTCTGCGACATATACGTTTTCTCCTTTTTCGACACTTTACGGTCTATATCACACCATACACAGTAATTATAACAGATACAATCGGTTTTGTCAACAAAAACAAAAGTTTTGCCATTTACTGCTTACAAGTTTATTCCGAGGATTTTTGCAAGCTCGGCGGCGTTATCCGCGATCTCTCGCGCTCCCGCATCACTGAGTTCGCTTCTTTCGCGAAATCCCCACGAAACTCCCACGCCGTACATTCCCGCATTTTTTGCGGTCACCATATCAACGTCCGAATCTCCGACGAAAGCACACTCACTCGGCAAAACTCCGAATTTTTCCGCAACGTAAAGCGGAGCCTCAGGATCGGGCTTGCGCCTGAATTTTCCGACACCTTGAACGACGTCGAAAAGCGAATCCGCGAAAAGCGCCTCGATTATATGCTCTGCATGACCTTGGTTTTTATTCGTAACGAGCGCAACGTAAACTCCTGCTGCTTTGAGCCCTTCGAGTATCTCGGGGATCCCGTCAAACGGGCGCGAAAACTCAACTGTGTTTTGCGCGTAAAATTTATCGTAATACTCGTTGCATCTTTCTATATTTTCTTCATCTCTTGCATATTCGGGCAGACTCGCGGTAACGAACGCCTTCTGACCGTTCCCAAGGAAGGATCTTATCTCCTGCCTGCTTCTTTCGCTATACCCGAAATGCGAAAGCATTGAATTCATAGAAAAACACAGATCGTCAAGCGTATCAACGACAGTTCCGTCAAGATCAAACATTACTGCTTTAAACATTTTTTCTCCAAAATCGCGGTTTATATATTTTTTACAAATAGTTTTCGATAATTTTTATATTTGTGTTGCAAATATTATTTTTTTATGTTATTATATTATATACGAGTTAAAAAAGGGAAAAGGAGATGGTCGGTATTAAGAAGGTTTTAACCGTTTTAAAATCCATAATCGCGCTTATCGTTCTGTGCGCCGCTATGCTCGCGCTTACTGCCGACATCTTTTATATAAAGCCGTCTTTGCCGTCAGGCGGACAGGACGACTCTCAAACGGACAATCCTTCGGACGACTCTCAGGGTGATGATACGCCGGATCCCGACGATTCAAAGCCTCCGGTTTCCGATCCGCCAGACGAGATCATTCCCGATTGGTCTGTAAGATCTACGGTCATCAAGAACTCTATCGCAGATAAAAACGGAAAGATCCTTTGCGAGATAAGATACTCCTACCCCGTGGCGTCGTCAAACGACGGAAGTGACATTTCGGCATTCACCGAGGCACTTGACAAGATCGCGGAAGAGGTCAGGATATACGTCGATTCACGAAGCGAGCTCTACAAGCTCGGTAGCGGCGAGCAGTTCTCTGTTCCTCCGCAAATAACCGGATATTACACGGTCAACCGTTTTTCGGGCGAACTGCTTAGCATAAGCTTCATCTTCTCGGAAATAGCACCGAGCGGAAGCGTAAACGAAACGCGTATGCACTACAACCTTGACATTCTGCTCGATTCGAGCAAGGTCACGGTGGACGCTATTATGAACGATCCTGTCAGCTCGGTCAAAAACATACTGTCAAAAAAGGACGCTAGCGGCGAGCTTGCGCTCTACACGAACTACGAAAGACTGCTTTCGGGTATGATAGACTCGGTATGGTCGGTTTCGTCAAACGGAATTCTCTTTTATTTCCCGAGCGGAACGATCGCTCCCGTATCAAGCGGTGATATTGAGGTGCTCATCGAAAAATCGGAGCTCCCCTCGCTTCTCAGTGAGTACGGAAAAATACTTCTGAACGTAAAATAAGTAATAACTTAGAGAAAAGGTGAGATAAGTATGGAGTTCCCTGCAATCTCGGTAGGAGATATTCTGACACTCAAAAAGGCACACCCTTGCGGATCGTCCTGCTTCAAGGTGCTTCGCGTTGGCTCGGACATTCGAATAAAATGCGTGCAGTGCACACGAGATCTCGAAATTCCTCGCGAAAAACTCGAAAAAAGGATAAGGTCCATAAGTCACGAAAATTAACATTTGCCGTGCGGCGTCAACGCTGCACGGCAAAGCTTTTATCTCGCGCGCCAAAAAGCTCGGAGCTTTCTTTGCACTATACATTTTACTCGCTTTTCCGGCGTTTGTCAATAGAGTTCCGAGGATATTTCATATCCAATCTGACTACGTATTTCCGCCGTGATCTGCAAGACCTCTCTTGCTATTTTCCTACTCGCAAGGTACTTGTCATTGGCGTGTGCATATGAAAGAAAATCACGAAGCTCGCACGCCATACATTCAACGGGCGAAAGGGTCCGGTGAAGAGATGTATACTCTCCGCCGCCGTCAACAAATCCGACCTCGCGAAGCTGGGCAGGTTGCTTTACGGTAACACTTCCCTCTCGACAGATTATCTCACTTCTCGCCGCGCTTTCGGCGAGCTTTGTAAAGGTGAGCGTGACATCAAAGGTATCGTATCCGAGTATAACGCTATCCGCTACGTCCACTCCGCTTTCAAAAAAATGAGCAGAGGACGTTATTTTTTTCGGATAACCGAAGAGCTCTGCGGCAAGATATATGCAGTAAACGCCGAGATCCATAAGTGCACCTCCGCAGGACGCCTTGTCAAAGGTCGAAACCCTCTCGCCGTTTTTAACTCTTTCGAGCTTGGACGAGCGTTGTGAGAAATCAAGACGCGCAGAAACGACGCCTCCCGCCACACTGATCTTCTCCTTTATCTTTTCAAGCTGAGGGAGATGATAGTTCATCATCGCCTCGGCGTAAACGACTCCCTTTTTGTCGGCAATATCGCAAAGCTCGTCGAACTCTTCGGGAGTTACACATATCGGCTTTTCGCAGAAAACGCTCTTCCCTGCCTCAATAAAAAGCTTTGAATAAGCGTAGTGAGTCATATTCGGCGAGGATATATAGACCGCGTCTATGTTTTCGTCCCTTGCCATTTCTTCAAGAGAGTCAAAGCATTTTGCTCCGCCGTTTTTCTCGGCAAACGCTCTTGCTCTTTCAATACTGCGCGAATACTGCGCGTAGTAAGCCGCGCCATCAGTTTCTTTGATCGCATTTATGAAATTTTCCGAAAGCCAGAAGGTTCCTATAACTGCAAAATTCATAATGATCTGATTTCCCTTTTCGTTTTGTCTTTTCAAAAAGTTTCCCCGAGTTGTCACCGGACAGGCTCGGGGAGTCTTTTAAAATTTACCGTGTAGATTATTCTGCCGTTTCGGCTTCCTCAAACTCGCAAATGTCGTCGCAGTCGCACTCACATTCGCACTCGCCAAAGTCCTCACAGTCACAGTCGCAGCAGTCGCAGCACTGCTCTTTTTTCTTTGCGATATACTTTTTATAAATAACAACACCTGCCGCAGCAATAGCCGCAACAACGGTAATGGCTCCGATTACCTTGAAAGCCATACAGAGAGCACTTCTTTCTTTCATCTCGTTCTCCTTTTCTCCGACAAAAAAGCTTTTACCGTTCCTGCAAATTCTGTCGGCATCTTGCAGGCTCGGGTTTGTTTTTCTTAGTCCATTTTTAGTATAGCATATATTGACGCAAAAATAAATACTTTTTTTATGTATCAATTGTAAATTCTTCAACTTTTTTTCTGATCTGCAAAAAACTCCTTCCGTAACAAAAAATTTACGGTCAGGCGTTGCTTTTTTTTATTATATATGTTATAATATGGTGATAAACTATAAAATAGGAGTAAAATTCCGATTTTCGCGTATTCGTTCACGGTTTCGGAAGCGAGTCTGACCTCAAATGACACAAAATATCAGTTGGCTCTCACTCACGTCCGATGAACTGAGAGAAAAGCTAAAAGAGCTCGGCGAAGCCCCTTTCAGAGCAGACCAGCTTTCAAAATGGTTCTGCCTCGGTGCTATGCCCAACGAGATGACGAACATACCGAAATCCCTTCGCGAAAAGCTTTCGGACGAAAGCATCGGAATACTCTTCTATCCTAAGATCGTCAGAAAGCAGGTATCCGCGCTTGACGGCACGGTCAAATACCTCTTTTCACTGCACGACGGACAGCTTATCGAAAGCGTTGTTATGAAATACGAGCACGGAAACACGATCTGCGTTTCAACACAGGCAGGTTGCCGTATGGGTTGCAGATTTTGCGCCTCGACGCTCGGCGGAAAGGTGCGCGATCTCAGTGCAGGCGAGATACTCGGACAGATAATCTCGGCAGAGCGCGATTTCGGAGAGCGCATTTCGGGAGTCGTTATGATGGGAATCGGAGAACCGCTCGATAACTACGAAAACGTGATGCGTTTTCTTGAAATCGTCGGAAGCAAAAGCTCGCTTGGTATCGGATACCGCCACATTTCGCTCTCGACCTGCGGTCTTGTTGACAAGATCGACAGACTTGCAGACGAGAATTATCCGATAACCCTTTCGATCTCGCTTCACGCCTGCTGCGACGAGGATCGCTCGCGAATAATGCCTGTAAACAACAAATGGAATATCGACTCCCTGCTCACTGCCTGCCGTCGGTATTTTGACAAAACAGGCAGACGTATCTCGTTTGAATATACTCTCATTTCGGGAGAAAACGATTCGGTCGATCAGGCAAAAAGGCTTGCACAACTTATAAAAAAATATTTCGGACGCCGACCTGTGCACGTAAATCTCATTCCGCTTAACCACGTCGACGAGCGGAGCTTCTCGGCAGGAAGCAGGCAGGATGTCAAAGCATTCTGCGATACTCTGAACTCGCTTCACGTCAACGCGACGGTAAGGCGCAGACTCGGTCCGGATATAGACGCCTCCTGCGGTCAGCTCAGACACAAGGAATCGGGCGAAAAATCATAAAAGAATTTTATTTACTAAAAAGAGCAAACTAACTTAAAAAGTCGGGTGATAATTTTGTTTTTTTACGGAGAAAGCGACATAGGTGCGGTAAGACAGGAAAATCAGGACTGCTTTACTCTCACCGAAATAGGTAACGACTGTTTACTTGCCGCCGTATTTGACGGTATGGGCGGTCTTTCGTCGGGCGCGCGAGCTTCCGAGCTTGCACGTGACGTGTTTGTAAAATACGTTACCAAAAATCTCGAAAAATACAAGAAGAGCTCGGGCAAGATAGTAATTCACGACGACAACGTAGTGAAAAACATACTCACCGACGGTGTGGCACGTGCAAATCACTCGCTTTATATGGAGTCGATAACTCTCACGAAAAACGAGGGAATGGGAACCACGCTTGCCGCAATACTCGTTATATCGAAAAAGGTATATATATGTCACGTCGGCGATAGCAGAGTTTACGCTCTGGTATCAAACAAGCTCACCAAGCTGACTCGCGATCACTCGCTCGTACAGTATCTCGTCGATACCGAGCAAATATCAAGAGCCGAAGCCGAAAGGCATCCGCAAAAAAACGTCCTGCTGAAAGCAATCGGAACAGAGGACGCGGTTTCTCCCGATATTTCGGTAATGAATTTTGCAAAAGCAAAGCATTACCTCATCTGCTCGGACGGACTTAATCTTCACATAAGCGATGACGAGATAGAGGAAATTCTCATTTCGGACACCTCGGCAGAACAAAAGGTCAAATCTCTCATCACCCTTGCAAGAGGACGCGGAGAACGCGACAACACCACGGTACTCGTTATATCGAGCTAAACCCGATACACAAAATGATTTTACAGAAAGGTACGGTCTGAAATGACGCAGTTTGATAAATACATCGGTATTCTCGTCAGCGACAGATACGAAATAAAAAGAGTTCTCGGAGTCGGCGGAATGGCAGTCGTTTTTCTGGCTTACGACAGACAGGAAGAGTGCGAAATAGCTCTTAAAATGCTCAAAGAAGAAGCCGCGACCGACGAAACGGCGCTCCAATGCTTCGAGGACGAGTCGCGAGCTATATCTATGCTCTCTCACCCTAATATCCGTCAGATATACGATATTTCAATGATGGGAGAGCACAAATATCTGACTATGGAGTATCTTGACGGTCCTACCCTCAAAAGCTACGTCAAGGAAAAGGGCGAGATTTCTCAGGACGAGGCGCTCGGCTTTATTATACAGATACTGGACGCGCTTGACCATACCCATTCCAAGGGTATCGTTCACAGAGATATAAAGCCTCAGAACATTATAGTAACCTCAGAGGGCTCTGTAAAGATCACCGATTTCGGTATTGCAAAGCTTTACGATCCACACACCAAAGCCGAAAGCGATAAGGGTGTCGGAACAGTATATTATATAAGCCCCGAGCAGGCGAGCGGCAAAAATATCGACGCGCGCGGCGACATATATTCTGTCGGAATTATGCTCTACGAGCTCGTTTGCCACAAGCTTCCCTTCGTGGCAGAGGATCCGAGTGAAGTCGCATATATGCAGGTAAACGAGGAGCCGCAAAAGCCCTCAGAGATAGTTGATCTGCCTCTCGGTCTTGAACAGATAATCCTTCGTGCCATCGCGAAAAATCCGGACGAGCGTTTCAGTGATGCAGGACAGATGCTTGCGGCAGTAAAGCGCTTCAAGGAAACTCCCGAGGCGGTTTTCGATTTCGTTTCGGTACCCGCGGACAGCCGCTTCTACGGCACGGCAGGCAGACAAAACGACGTCGACGTTATCCTCGCAAATCCCGACGAGGATGAATATGCGCCAATGCCGATAGCTCCCAAAAAGGAAAAAAAGAAGAAAAAGAAGAAAAAAACGAAGGTAATAACAGAGGTAAGGACCGAAATCGTCAAAAAGTCTACACCCGTATCCTTCATATCGATAATCGCAGGCGCGGTGTTCGCCTGTCTTATCGTTGCCGTTATGACCGTTTATTACGTTTACGACAACTATATTGCCGAAACGCTTTCGGGAAATGACGTCCAGCTTCTCGTTATCGAGGATTTCGTAAACAGAGAATGTAACGACGAGCTTATCGAAAATATGGAAAAGCTCGGATATTCGGTAACGGTCGTCAAGCAGCAAAGCACCGAGTACGTTATAAATACGGTAATTTCCCAGAAGCCCGAAGCAGGCGCGAAGCGTGCGATCATTCCCGGCGAAAAGACCTGCCCTATCACTCTTTACGTGAGCAGTGGCGAGGAAATGCGAACTCTTGACAACTATATCGGTCAGGATTACAGAGATGCGCTGATAAAGATGAACGACCTCGGATTCCCGAGCAAGGTCGTTAAGGAATATAACCCGATGATCCCCGCAGGAAGCATAATAAAAACCTTCCCCGAGGCAGGATCTTATATAACCGCAGATACGCTTATAACGGTCTACGTCAGTGCAGGACAGGAAATGCTCTATACCACGATGCCGAATCTTACGAATATGTCGGCAAGCGAGGTAAGAACGCTTATCACGCAGCACGAGCTTCGTCTTTCAGAGGTAACCTACGAGTATTCGCCTACCGTTCCCGCAGGCGAGGTCATAAGTCAGCACCCTTATTTCGGAAGCATAGTTCCGAGATATATTACAGACGTTTCAATCGTCGTAAGTATGGGTGTTGATCCCTCGACTCTGCCTCCCGAACCTGAACCCGAACCTGAACCCGAACCTGAACCTGAACCTGAACCTGAACCCGAGCCCGAACCCGAGCCCGAACCCGAGCCCGAACCCGAACCCGAGCCTGATCCCGAACCTGATCCCGATCCGGAAAATCCCGATAGCGGAAATGATACTCCCGGCGGTGAAAACGATACCACCGGCGGTGAAAATGACAACAACGAAGGCGGAAATCCGCCCGATGATGAGTCCGGCAGATAATTCAAGTTTAAATAGGACACTTACGATCAAATGAACGAAAAACAACAGAAAACAAGAAATTTTTCGATAATCGCGCACATCGACCACGGTAAATCCACTCTCGCGGACCGCCTGCTCGAAGCTACGCGTACCGTATCCGAACGCGATATGGAATCCCGTATGCTTGACAATATGGATCTCGAAAGAGAGAGAGGAATTACGATAAAGGCAAGAGCGGTAAAGCTCTGCTATACCGCGTCTGACGGCGAAACCTACGATCTTAACCTGATCGACACCCCCGGTCACGTTGACTTCAACTACGAGGTTTCGCGTTCGCTAAATGCCTGCGAGGGTGCTCTGCTCGTTATCGACGCTACTCAGGGAATAGAAGCTCAGACTCTCGCAAATGCCTATCTCGCGGACGAGAACGGGCTTGAGATCGTTCCCGTAATCAACAAGATAGATCTTCCCTCGGCGGACGTAGAACGCGTACGCGGAGAAATCGAGGATATAATAGGTATTCCTGCCGACGAGGCACCCGCAGTTTCTGCCAAGACCGGACAGAACATTCACGACGTGCTCGAAGCGATAGTCAAAAATGTTCCTGCGCCCAGTGGCGATGCAGACGCTCCCCTCTCATGTCTGATATTCGACTCGTATTACGATTCCTATCTCGGCGTTGTTGTATATATCAGAGTCGTCAACGGCAGAATGCGCGCAGGCGAGAAGATAAAAATGATGCACACAAACGCTCAGTTTGACGTCGTTGACGTCGGAACGCTCACTCCGTTCGGACTTCAAAAGCAGGACGTTCTCGAAGCAGGTCAGGTCGGATATTTCACCGCAAGCATAAAGAACGTGTCCGACACCAGGGTCGGAGATACCGTCACACACGTCGAGCGTCCGACGACCGAGCCTCTCGAAGGCTTCAAGCAGGCGCTCCCTATGGTCTTTTCGGGTATTTACCCGGCAGACGGATCAAAGTACGGCGACCTGCGCGACGCGCTTGAAAAATTAAAGCTCAACGATGCATCTCTCAGCTACGAGCCCGAAACCTCTGCGGCTCTCGGATTCGGTTTCAGATGCGGATTTCTCGGACTTCTCCATATGGAGATAATTCAGGAGAGAATTGAGCGCGAGTTCAATCTCTACATAATCACCACCGCCCCGAGCGTTATTTACAAAATAACGAGCCGCGGCGGAGAGGTTTCTTACATTGACAACCCCTCAAACTACCCCTCGGCAGACGAAATAGAGATCGCCGAAGAGCCCGTTATCAAGGCAAGTATAATTACCCCCACCGAATACGTCGGTGCGATAATGGATCTCTGTCAGGACAGGCGCGGCACGTTTAACGACATGAAATATCTTGACGAAAAGCGTGCAGAGCTCTTCTACGAGCTTCCGCTCAACGAGGTGATTTACGATTTCTTCGACGCGCTCAAAAGCCGAAGCAAGGGCTACGCTTCTCTCGATTACGAGATGGACGGCTACCGTCCGAGCAAGCTTGTAAAGCTTGACATTCTGCTAAATGGCGACGTCGTAGACGCGCTCTCGTTCATAGTTCACGACTCAAAGGCTTACTCTCGCGGCAGAAAGATCGCCGAGAAGCTTAAAGAAAACATTCCGCGCCATCTTTTCGAAATACCGATACAGGCGGCGATCGGCGGACGTATCATCGCGCGTGAAACCGTAAAAGCTCTCCGCAAGGACGTTCTTGCAAAGTGCTACGGCGGTGACATCACCCGTAAAAAGAAGCTTCTTGAAAAGCAAAAAGAGGGTAAAAAGAAGATGCGTATGCTCGGTAGCGTAGAGGTAACGCCCGAAGCGTTTATGGCAGTTCTTAAACTCGACGAGTAATTTTTTCTCAGGGAACTTTTTTAAGTTCCCTGAAATCATATAAGGAGGTGCCGCCGTGAAGGAGCGCGGACTCTACGTTCATATTCCCTTTTGCGCTTCCAAGTGCGCTTACTGCGATTTTTATTCTCTGCCAAGTGCAGAGCTTCACGCAGAATACGTCGACGCGCTTTGCAACAGTGCCAGACAGATGTCGGAAAAATTCTCGGACACGGTACTTACAAGCGTTTATGTCGGCGGCGGAACACCGTCGATCTTATCAGCAGAGCTTCTGAAAAAACTGTTTTCCTTTATAAACGAAAGCTTTACTGTTGCAGACGACGCCGAGTTTACCGTAGAGGCAAACCCTGCGACGCTCACACACGAAAAGCTCGACGCGATGACAAACGGACGTGTGAACAGACTCAGTCTTGGTTGTCAGAGCGCGCTTGACGACGAGCTGAGAAAGCTCTCGCGACTTCATAGCTTTGAAGGCTTTTGTGAAAGCTTTGCTATGGCGCGTGAGCACAAAATAGAAAACATCAGTATCGACCTTATGTACGGCATACCGCACCAAACGCTCTCTTCTCTGCTCTACTCGATAGACTCGATTGCCAAGCTCTCTCCCGATCACATCTCGCTCTACGGGCTCAGAGTCGAGCCTGACACGCCGTTCGGCAGAGATAAGGACCTCAGACTCCCGAGCGACGATATTCAGTGCGAAATGTATGAAAGCGCGGTCAAGAGGCTAAGCGCTCTTGGATACGAAAGATACGAGATCAGTAATTTCGCAAAGGACGGCAAATTTTCAAGACACAATATGAGATATTGGCAGTGCGGCGAATATCTCGGACTCGGATCTGCCGCCCACTCTTATATAAACGGCGTGAGATATGCCTATCCCCGTGATGCAAGGCTTTACATAGAAAGTCTGAAAAACGGCAGACTGCCCGATCCCTGCGAGGTCAGCATGCTCACAGAAGAGGATAAGTGCGAGGAATATATTATGCTCTCGCTCCGCCTTGAAAAAGGGCTCTCTCTACGCGACTTTGAGGCAGGCTTCGGCAGTGACGCCGCGAGGCGGCTTATTGAAAGGGCAAGAAAGTACGTTCCGAAATTTATGACGCTCGATGCAGGTTCTCTCCGCTTTACCACCGAAGGCTTTTTGGTATCAAACACCATTCTTTCCGAGCTAATATAAAAACGCTTTGGGTTTTACCAAAGCGTTTTTTATTTTCAGTCAACCTCAAATCCGTTGATGCCGTCGTACTGACAGGGCAAAATTTCATTTCCGTTTTTGTCGATAACTCCGAACTTTTTATTAAGAATTACGATAGCGTAGCCGTCACTCGTATAGTCAAATCCCGCATTTCTACTCGAATAAAAGAGCTCGTATTTCGGCTCAAACGCGAGTTTGCCGTTTTTGTCGATATATCCGACCTTGCCGTTCTTATAAACGAGTGCGAGTCCGTTTGAGAACGCTCCTGCAAACTCGTATTTATGGTCAATTACCGTTTTACCTGTCGTGTCAATAAACCCGAACAGTCCTTCGTCGTCCACGACTCTCGCCATTTCCTCGTGGAAATCGTCGGACTTCGTTTTATTAAGTATAAGCCTTACGCCGCCCTTTTTGTCGATATAGCAGAGCGTTTCTCCGAGCCCGACACGAGCAACTCCGTCAACGAACGCTCCAACCTCGTCGTATGCGAAATCTATGACCGTCTTGCCCTTTTTATTGATAAATCCGCATTTTGAGTCCTCGGTCAGTCGAACACCCGCATATCCTTCGGAAAATTCGGTCGCCATAGCGTATATCGGCTCTATTGCCATTTTTCCGTTACGGTCGATATATCCGTATTTTTCGTTAACGACCACACAGGCAAGTCCGTTTGAGAAATCTGCACCGAAAACGAAGCTTTCGTCGGTGATATACTCGCCCTTTTTGTTTATATATCTGTAATTTTCTCCGACCGTAACTCTTGCTCTGTCCTCGCGGAAGCTCGATACGCCGTCAAATTGAAGGTCTATAACGATCTCGCCGTCGGTGTTGATATATCCGTATTTGCCGTCGTTACCCACACAGGCAAGTCCGCACGAGAATGCGGACGCGCTATCGAAGCGGGCTTTTATAACAAGGCGACCGCTTTTGTCGACGTATCCCCATTTGCCGTCGATCTTTACGGCGATAAGTCCTTCCGAAAAGAGCTCGTTTTCCTCGCCACTGTCCTTACAGGAAACGAGGACGCTCATCATCATCGATATTATAATTATAACACAAATTGCCCATTTAACGTGTTTTTGCATTTCTCAGTTTCCGTTTCCGATTTATTATTTACTCTCGATCTTTATTACGTATCCGTCTTTTCTCGGGCGAGTTATCGGCATTTCGCCGTTTCGATATCCGAGAATACAGTTTCCTACTCCGACGTATTTTTCGTCAACTCCCCACTCGCGCATAAGAGCCTTTCCCTCCTTGGCTTCAAACATTTCTCTTGCGCGGTGTATCCAACAAGCACCGAGTCCGATAGCGTGAGCGGCGATCATAAGATTTCCCATAACGAGAGAAGCGTCCTCAATCGCGGTACTGACAGTCGAATCGGCAAAAACGACTACGACACAGGGTGCCGAGTAAAACGGATCGGAGTCCGTGCCGAGAATTTCGGCGTTCATCTTCGAAAGCCTTTTGACCGTGTCACGATCTCTTATAGCAACCATCAGCGGCGACTGACGGTTTCTTCCGGTAGGAGCGTATTTTCCCGCTTCAAGAACGGTATCAAGCTCCTCGTCGCTTATCTGCTTTTCGATATAATTTTTAATGCTTCTGCGCTCTTTAAGAGCGTCTATTACAGTATTTTTTATCATTATAGTTCCTCATTTAAGATATTTAGTAGCGAGCTCCTCAAATGTAGGATCCCCTGCACTGTTTATTATTTCAAGACTTCCCTTTGCCTCCTGCGTCGAAAGAAGCCCCGCCCCAAGGAGTCTGCGCCCCGTTTGAAGCGCCGTTCCGAGTCCGCCGTCATATATTTTCGCGTTCGGAAAATGCCTCGAAATAGCGTCTATAACAAGCGGATAGTGTGTGCAACCGAGAACGATCGAGTCGATCTCATCGCGTCTTATATTAGCAAAAAGCTTTTCGAGAAGCATATCGACCTCTTTTTCGTCCGCTCCGTTCTCTATAACGTCCGAAAGTCCGGGACAAGGCAGAGCCACTATTTTGGCATTCGGGTTGTACTTTTCAGACAGGAGAGTGAACTTGTCCTGCGAAAGCGTGAGCGGTGTGGCCATTACGAGCACCGTCGGATTTTCCTTTTCGCTATCCGTAACCGCAGGCTTGATAGCAGGCTCAATGCCGATTATCGGAATATCGGCGAAAGCCTCGCGGCATTTTGCGGCGGCGGCTCCCGTTGCGGTATTACAAGCAATTACTACTGCCTTGACCGAGTACTTGGATATTAGCTTTTCGATATTCGAAAGCGTGAGAAGGCAGACATCCTCGCTCGTCTTTGAGCCGTAGGGAGCGTTGGCGGTGTCGCCCAGATATATGAAATTTTCATTTGGCAGAGCAGACATCAGATGACGAAGCACACTGACGCCTCCGACACCCGAATCTATTACTGCGATCGGTCTATCGTTTTTTGACATTTTATCGCCCAACTTTCTTAGTTTTACGCGGCTATTACAAACAAATTATAGCATATATGGCCGTTATTTTCAAGTAATATGACCGCTTTTTATAAAATTTATTGGAGATCATTCTTAAAACCGTATTGAAAAATCGACAAAAATGTTATATAATATCCCTGACACTAAGGAAAAGAGGGTTTATCTTGATTACTGTTCTTAAAAACGCGATATTTTGCGAATCAACTGTTGATATAGTAATAAAAAACCAAACGATAAAGGAGATCCTTCCATACTCTAAGGATTTTTCTCCCGAGGGAGCGAGAATATTTGACGTCGGATCAAACGAGATCTTCCCCGGTCTTTTCGACATTCACGCTCACGGTTGCCTTTCATTTGACACCACCGAAGGAAACGGCAGAGAGGAAATGTGCCGCCATCTCGCAAAATGCGGCACGACCTCATGGCTCCCGACAACTATGACCGCCTCCGAGCAGGCTCTGACTCGCGCGTTAAACGACATTCCCTTTCCGAGCGTAGGGTGCGACGTCGTCGGATTTCACCTCGAAGGACCTTATGTATCAAAAAATGCCGCAGGTGCTCAGGATCCCGACCAGATCCGCCTGCCCGACATAAGCGAGATCAAAAAATATAACAACGTAAAAATGATAACGGTCGCTCCCGAGATCGAAGGCGCGATGGATTTCATAGAAAACTGCGGAGCTTCGGTCGCACTCGGACATACCGCCTGCGATTACGCTACCGCATGCGAGGCATTCGATCGCGGCGCGAACTGTCTTACTCACACATTCAACGCGATGCCTGCCCTCCATCACAGAAATCCCGGTCCTATCGGAGCGGCGATCGACAAGGGCGCATACGTTCAGGTCATAAGCGACGGATTTCATCTGCACCCTGCGATAGTAAAAATGCTTTACAGAACCTTCGGCGCCGACCGAATGATAATTATAAGCGACTCGATAGCTCCCGCAGGTCTTGCAGACGGAGAGTATATCATAAATTCCCGACCGATAAAAGTCAAGGACTCTCATGCATATCTGCCGGACGGCACGATAGCCGGAAGCACATCGACTCTTATGGACTGTGTAAAGGCGGCAATATCCTTCGGAATACCGAAGGCGGACGCGCTCCGAATGGCATCGGAAACGCCTGCAAATTGCATCGGAGTCAAAAAAGGTCGCGTCGCCGTCGGATACGACGCGGACATAATAGTTACAGACAAGGATCTGAACGTCATTTCCTCCTTTGTCAAAGGAAAGCTGATAAAATAAATTTTGCCTCAAAGTATATTTTTTGGTTATATTCAAAAAATAACTCTGAGGCATTTTTATATTAAGGAGTGATTTTTTGGACGAGCTTACCACCTTGCTTGTGAGAACCGTCATAATATATTTTCTTTTGACACTCGCTATGCGAATAATGGGCAAACGACAGCTCGGAGAAATGGAGCTTTCAGAGCTAGTCACCACTCTTCTTCTTTCGGAAATTGCCGCCGTTCCGATCACGGATTTCCGTATTCCGATGACGCGTGCTATAATTCCCGTCGTCCTCATCATCTCTTTTGAAATAATAATCCCCTTCATTATAGGAAAAAAGCGATCTCTTAAAAAGCTCGTAGAGGGGAAGCCATCCTATCTTATTTATCGAGGAGAGCTCAGAATGTCCGAAATAAGGAAAAGCCGAGTTTCGCTCGACGAGCTTATATGCGAGCTTCGCGGTCAGGGATATTTTGATATTTCTGACGTTCAGTACGCTATATTAGAGCCTAACGGAAAGCTGTCCGTACTGCCGAAAGGCGGAGATAACGCCGAACAAAATGCAAACGGAATGGTGCACAGTCTTATAATAGACGGAGAAATTATAGATTTTAATCTGAAATTACTCAAAATCGAGCGCAAATGGCTTGACAAAAAGCTATCTTCGCTCGGAGTTTCTCTTAGAGCGGTCAGGTTTTTCGGGGTTGACGACAATATGAACACAGTCAGTGTGATCTCATCAAAAGCCGAAAATTCAAAAGTCGTAAAGCTACCCAAAGCTAAAAAGAACGAAAAAAAGAGCCCGTAAGCTTACACTTACGGGCGTTCTTTTTAATAAAATTAGCCTTCGATAGCGGGAGCTTCGACCTTCTTGTCGTCGCCCTTTTTATCTTCATCAGCCTGCTTCTCGGGAGCCTTGTAACCAACGAGAGTGATTACAGCCATCTCAGCGCCGTCGCCGCGGCGAGGTCCGAGCTTGTAAATAGCGGTGTATCCACCGTTCTGATTTTCATAACTGGGAGCGATGGTGTCGAAGAGTTTTCTTACGACGTCCTCCTTAGTAATGAAAGCAAGTGCCTGACGGCGTGCAGCAAGAGTGTTGGTCTTGCCGAGCGTTATCATTTTATCAGCAAGCGCACGAACTTCTTTCGCTCTCGTTACGGTTGTTTCAATTCTGCCGTTTTCAAGCAGATATGTTACAAGACCGCGAAGCATAATGTTTCTATGCGCTGTCTTTCTGCCGAGTTTTCTGGTTCCTGGCATTTCTGTTTTACCTCCTTCAACTTATTGTGGGGCGGATTATTCGTCTTCGTGCTTGAAGACGAGACCCAGCGAGTGAAGCTTTGCCCTCACTTCATCAAGTGACTTCTTTCCGAGGTTTCTGACCTTAATCATTTCTTCCTCGGTCTTGCTTACAAGGTCTTCTACAGTATTGATGCCTGCGCGCTTCAAACAGTTGAAGCTACGAACAGACATGTCAAGTTCCTCAATGGTCATCTCAAGAACTTTTTCTTTAACGGTAGCGTTGCTATCGATAAGTATCTGTCTGTCTCCTGTTTCCTCAGAGAGGTTTACGAAGAGACTGAGATGCTCGTTGAGTATCTTGGCGCCATAGGATACTGCATCCTTTGCAGAAATAGTACCGTTTGTCTGCACCTCAAGTGTAAGCTTATCGTAATCGGTAATGTTACCAACACGGGTATTTTCTACCTTGTAGCTTACGCTGTATACAGGTGTATAAATCGAATCGGTGTATATAACTCCGATGACCGGTGAATTACTCTGCTTATTTTTTTCCTGAGAAACATAGCCGCGTCCGTGATCGAATGTGAGTTCAATGTACAGATGAGCGTTGTCGCTGAGTGTGGCTATATGAAGATCAGGATTGAGAATATCAATATCTGCATCCTGCTTAATGCTTCCTGCGGTTACTTCTGCGGGTCCTGTTACATCAATTATCGCCATTTTTGCGCCTTCTGTATACAGTTTTGCAACTATACCCTTGATGTTGAGAACGA
>JAZOSN010000044.1:0-53525 GCA_045657105.1 Eubacteriales bacterium | reverse complement strand
TTCCTTGGTGATAGTACCGATAATACCCTTTCCACCGCGGCGCTGTGCCGAGTAAACGTCACTGTTCTGACGCTTGATATATCCCTCGTGAGTCAGTGAAATAACACAGGTGTGCTGCTCGATAAGATCCTCGTAATCGATCTCCTCTTCCCACGGAACGAGCGCAGTTCTTCTTTCGTCCCCAAAGCGATCCTTAATCTTAAGCAGATCGTCCTTTATTATCTGCTTGATCTGACCTTTCGTTTCATCAGCAAGGATTCCGCGAAGCTCTCCAACGAGTGCAGTAAGCTTTGCAAGACGATCCTCTATTTTGGTTCTTTCGAGTCCCGAAAGACGGCCGAGAGGCATTTCGACGATCGCCTGTGCCTGCACTTCGGAGAGACCAAACGCTTCGATAAGCTTTGCTCTTGCATCGGGTATCGATTCGGAAGAACGTATCATCTTGATTATCTCGTCTATATGATCAAGAGCGATCTTATAGCCCTCAAAAATGTGCATTTCCGCAAGTGCTTTTTCAAGATCGTATTTTACACGTCTTTCAACTACGTTTTCCTGGTGCTCGACGTAATACTCAAGCATCTCTTTAAGATTAAGGATCTTCGGAACGCCGTTTACGATAGCAAGCATATTTGCGGCAAAGGTATCCTGAAGCTGTGTATATTTATAAAGCTGATTAAGTATTACCTGACCGTTTGCATCGCGTCTGTATTCAACGACGATACGCATACCATCCTTACCCGTTTCATCACGGATATCGGTAATACCCTCGATCCTCTTATCCTTGTGGCAATTTGCCATAGCTTCAACGAGCATCTGCTTGTTGACCTGATACGGGATCTCGGTGATGATAATTCTGCGCTTGTCCTCATCAACCTCTGCCTTTGCACGAACGATTATCTTACCGTGACCGGTGGTGTAAGTATCGTAGATACCGCGCGTTCCGCAAATAGTTGCGTGAGTCGGAAAATCGGGACCCTTAATAAACTCCATAAGATCGGTGATCTCACAGTCGGGGTTATCCATAAGATGTATCGCACCGTCAATTACCTCGCAAAGATTGTGAGGGGGGATATTGGTCGCCATACCGACCGCAATTCCTACGCTTCCGTTTACAAGAAGGTTAGGGAATCTTGCGGGGAGCACCTCCGGCTCCTGAAGCTTGTTATCGAAGTTTGGCAGGAAATTAACGACGTTCTTGTCAATATCTGTCATCATATCGTTTGCCATTCTCGTAAGACGAGCCTCGGTGTAACGGTAAGCAGCCGCCTGGTCGCCGTCTATGTTACCGAAGTTACCCTGACCGTCAACGAGAGTATATCTCATAGAGAAGGGCTGAGCAAGACGTACCATCGAATCGTAAACAGCCGCGTCGCCGTGCGGATGGTATCTACCGAGCACGTTACCGACTGTAGTTGCCGATTTTCTGTACGGGTTGTTATAGGTCAGAGAGTCCTCGTACATAGCGTAAAGTATTCTTCTGTGTACGGGCTTAAGTCCGTCGCGCACGTCGGGAAGCGCACGGCTGACTATAACGCTCATGGCATAGTTTATAAATGAGGTCTTGACCTCTTTTTCCATGTGTACGTCTATTATTTTTTGGTCTTTAAATTCAAAGTTTTCTTGTTCCATAGTTTTTTTCTTTGAACCTTTCAAAATATTTCAGCGCTTTTTCTTTAAGATAGTTTATCACGCTGATTTTGCGTTTTCCACATATGTTTTTGCGGTAAAAAACGCGCCTTGTTTATTTCGATTTTTTATTTTATTTTTTTGATTTTTTTGCTCTGTTTCGCCATTTTTTATGAAAATCACGAACAAATTTTCCACAATTCCCACAGAGTTTTCCACACTTTTTAATACCTTTTTCCAACATTTTGTTGATTTTCCTGTCAACATACGTTTTTACCTGTTGATTTATTGTGGAAAACTTGTGTATTTATTGTTTATTAAACGTCGAGGTTGGTAACGTAAACTGCGTTCTGCTCGATAAACTCACGTCGAGGTTCAACCTTTTCTCCCATAAGTACCGAGAAAACCTCGTCTGCCTGAAGGGCGTCCTCGATAGTGACTCGAAGCAGTGTTCTCGTTTCGGGATTCATCGTAGTTTCCCACAGCTGCTCAGGATTCATCTCACCAAGACCCTTGTAGCGGCTTGCTTCTACGTTCTTTTCCCCAAGCTCCTTGATATAAATGTCTCTTTCTTCCTCTGTAAACGCGTATCTGACCTGTTTTCCCTTAAAAACTTTGAAAAGCGGGGGTTGAGCGAGGTAAATATGTCCGTCCTCGATAAGCTTTTTCATATGACGGAAGAAGAAGGTGAGAAGGAGTATCTGAATGTGTGCTCCGTCGATATCGGCATCAGCCATTATGATTATCTTGCCGTAACGAAGCTTTGATATGTCAAGCTCGGATCCTATTCCGCAACCGATAGCCTGAATGATCGGGATAAGCTGAGTATTTGAATATATTTTATCAAGACGGCTCTTTTCTACGTTAAGGACTTTACCTCTCATAGGAAGTATCGCCTGATATTTACTGTTTCGTCCGTCCTTTGCCGATCCGCCTGCCGAGTTACCCTCGACGAGGTAGAGCTCGGTGACTGCCGCATTCTTTTCCTGGCAGTCCCAGAGCTTTCCGGGAAGTCCGCCGCTTTCGAGTGCACCCTTACGTCTTGTGAGCTCTCTTGCTTTTCTTGCCGCCTCTCTCGCACGTGCCGCCGCAAGCGATTTATCAAGTATCGTCTTGCATACCGACGGATTTTCTTCCATAAATTCGGTAAGCTTTTCGGTGACTACCGAGTCAACGAACGATCTGATATCCGCATTTCCGAGCTTGGTCTTGGTCTGACCTTCGAACTGAGCGTTCTGAAGCTTGACCGAAACGACCGCGCAAAGTCCCTCTCTTACGTCTTCACCCGAAAGGTTCTTATCGGCGTCTTTGAGGAAATTATGCTTTCTCGCAAAATTATTCATTACCTTTGCAAGCGCCGCCTTAAATCCCATCTCGTGCATACCGCCCTCGATAGTGTTGATGTTGTTGGCGAAGGTCATAAGAGTTTCGTTATAGGTATCGTTATATTGCAGTGCGATTTCAAGCGAGGTCATTCCCTTTTTGCCCGTAATATATATGGGCTGAGGGTTTATATTCTCGCAGTGCTTGATCGAGTTAAGGTATTCAACGAAGGATACTACTCCACCCTCGTAGTGAAGCACGTTTTCAACCGGCTCCTCGCCTCTTTCATCGCGGAATATTATCTTTATTCCGGCGTTAAGGAATGCCTGCTCACGCAGTCTGTTGATAAGCGTAGTGTATTCGAATACCACCTCGTCGAATATCTCGGGATCCGGCTTAAAACGGACGTAAAGACCGTGATCGTCGGTAGCTCCGAGCTTTTCAAAGCCCTTCGTTACCTTTCCGCGTTCAAAGGACTCGGTAAATTTCTCGCCGTTGTAGTTGTCTTCGTAGATAAGCCACTCTGAAAGAGCGTTAACTACCGAAGCACCCACTCCGTGCAGACCGCCTGAAATAGCGTATCCGTCACCGCCGAACTTACCGCCCGCGTGAAGAACGGTAAAAATAACCTCGGGAGTCGGAAGCCCCATCTTCGGGTTGAGCGCCGAGGGTACTCCTCGTCCGTTGTCCTTTACCGAACAGCTTCCGTCCGGGTGAAGAACGACCGTGATCTCGTTACAGTGACCTGCAAGAGCCTCGTCTATCGAGTTGTCCACGATCTCGTAAACGAGATGGTGAAGTCCGCGGATAGACGTCGAGCCAATATACATACCCGGTCTTTTTCTTACCGCTTCAAGTCCTTCAAGAACTTGTATTTGATTTTCATCGTACTGCATATTTGTCTTGTTTTCCATTTTGTGTCGGAACCTTTTTAAGAAAAAGGTTCCATACCTCCTAAAACGTTTTTTGAAAACCCTTTTTGTAAAAAGGGTTTTCAAGCTTTCCCAAAAACTTTACTAAAATTTATAGTGAACTATTTAATTATTCCATTTTCCGCAGGAAAATGAATTTATTATAACGGGTCGTCAAAGCCAAAGCGCCGCGAGGCGGCGCAAAGCAGTTTTGCACTGCAAAACGTGCTCCGCCCCCTACCACGGGAATTTCAAGTCCGCTCGTATTTAATAACTTGCTTTGCGGAGCAAAGCTTCCTTAACTTTGCACTTTTAACTTTGCACTTTGCACTTTTAATATTCGTATCTTCCGCCTTTGCACCGTATCATCTTCGCGCCCGAGATGTTGCCCTTTTCGCAGGACGTGACGATCACCTGCTTGCCTGAAATACGCGAAACTATAAAGTCGCGCCTGTTTTCATCAAGCTCGGAGAGCACGTCGTCAAGCAGGAACACGGGGTATTCTCCGCTCTCCTGTTTTGAAAGCTCTCCCTCGGAAAGCTTGAATGCAAGAGCAAGACTTCTTTGTTGCCCCTGTGAGGCAAAATTCTTCGCCTCGCGCGAGTTTAAAAGTATATCGAGATCGTCTTTATGCGGACCGAAAAGAGTCGTTCCAAAACGAATTTCTCGCTCTACGGACGATGTGAACATTTTGATATAACTCTCCTCGTCAAAGTATGACCTGTAATATATTTCAGGCCTCTCTCTGCCCTCTGTCATATCCGAAAATATATCCGAAACTATTTTTCCGAGCCGCTCGACGTAGTCGTTTCGCATTTTTGAGATTATTGCGGCTTCCTTTGCAAGAGAAAGGGACCAGACCTCTATTGAGGGATCTGAAATTCCACTGTCTTTTGCAAGAGAAATAAGCTTATTTCTCTGAACGAGGGCACGTGAATATCTTTGAAGAGCTGCAACGTAAACGGGCGAGATCTGTGAGATCGCACTGTCAAGAAATCTTCTGCGGAACAAAGGTGAGCTTTTTACTATCTGTAAATGCTCGGGCGTAAAGAGAACTGTGCGAAAATTACCGATAAATTCGCTCATTTTCTTAACCGGAACTCTGTTTTTGTCGCAGACCTTGCTGCCGTTTTTCATATATTTTATACCGAGTGAGATCTCGCCTCTCGCCGACGTTTCGTAAACAACGCCGACTGACGCGACCTCGCTTTCAAAGCCGATGAAATCCTTTTCGTGAACGGTTCTGTGGCTTCTCCCCTGCGAACAGAGATATATTCCCTCGATCGCATTCGTTTTACCCTCGGCGTTTTCGCCGTATATCACGTTGATCTCGGGCGAAAATTCGATAGTCTGGTTTTCTATATTGCGAAACTGTCTGTAAACAGACCTTTTACATATCATACTCAGTTCATCTTTACAGGGCTTACCATATAAAGGTATCTTTCACCCTTTTCCGCGGTTTCTCCGTCAGGCTCGATTATTATACTCATAAGAGGATTGTTGAGCGTTATCTTGACGCTTTCACTGTCTGCCGAGCGGAAGGCGTCGATAAGGAAACGGCAGTTAAATCCGATAAGGAGATCGTCACCCTCTTTGTCGATCGCTACTTCGTCGTAAACGCTTCCCGTAACCGAGGACGAGCTTACTCTGATAACGTCGTCAATAAACTCGCATTTTACACAGCTCTTAGCCTGTCCGAGCGCTCTGTCCTCTGTAACGAGCGACGCTCTTTCAAGAGCTGATATCATCGAAGTTCTCGATGCCTTTACGACAGTCTTCTGAGTTTTCGGAATAACTCTCTCGTAGTCGATATACTGAGAATCTATAAGACGGGAGAAGAATATTTTATCGTCAAATTTGAAAATAACGTGCTTTCTGGTAAGATATATCGTAACTATATCCTCTTTGTCGGTAATAAGCTTCATTATTTGAGAAAGCGCCTTGCCCGGAACGATGAAGGACATCTTATCTCCGCTCTCCTCGGCGTTTTCAGTAGTGATATTTTCAATATCACAGTTCTTTTCGCGCAGTGCGAGTCTGTTTCCGTCACATGATACTACTTTGATATTGTTATCGGTAATCTCAAAGTACGCTCCGCAAAGCATAGGACGCTGATCGGTAACCGCAATTGCAAAAAATACCTGTCCTACGAGCTTTTTGAGCACCGAAGCCTCGATCTTGAAGCCTCTCTCGCCTGAAAGCATCGGGATACTCGGGAAATCGTCACCCGAGAGAGCATGGAGCTCGAATTTCGCTCTTCCGCCTGTAATGGTTGCAAGCTTGTTCTCGCTTATATTTATAGTGATCTCACTGTCAGGCATAAGCTTTACTATCTTACTGAGCTTAGACGCGTTTATAACGTATCTGCCTGCTCTTTCGGTAGTACAGTCAACAGTGCTCTGAAATCCCTTTTCGGTATCGAAGGAGGTCATAACACACTTTGATCCCTCTGCATTGAAATAAATACCCTCTATTGCGGGAATGGTGTTCTTTTCGGATACCGCGCACATAGCGTTACTGATAACCTCTTCGAGAACTGCTTTTTCAAACGTTACTTTCATTTTTGTTTTTCCTTTCGTAAAGCAAGGTATTTTTACTTAGCGGATTTTTCCGCGCTCTTTTACAGTTATAGATATATATTATTTTAGTAGTATAAGTAGTAGGTGCTGTTGAAACTGTTGAATGTTTATTTTTCATCGGATATATCGGGGAAAATCGATATCCGACGGTGTTGAAAAAATTGGAGCGTTTCTGTGTTTTCAGTGTGGAAAACTTTTCCGGCTTTTATACGCCTTTTCAAACAGGAGTTTTCCACATTCAAATCAACAGGAAGTTAACAAGGAAAATGTGGAAAAACCGACGCCAAAGGGGCTTGCTCCTCCCGCACTATTTTCAGTAAAGTTTTTGTGAAAGTCTGAAAACACTTTTTGCAAAAAGGGTTTTCAGAAAAAAACTACGATGTTCTTCCGACGAGAGTTTGTGAGGAAAGCTGTGAGAGATAGACCTTATCGCTTGTCACCACAAAGGATTTCGGAATGTCGCGCACGTCCGAGATAAGCTTCCCTTGCGCCTGCGAGGCTCTCAGAAAGCTTCGCGTATCCGGCGACACGGTTGAGGTATCCATATCGAATATTCCTATGATATTCTCGTTTTCGATCGAGATATTTTGCGAAACACTGAGAAAAAAGCTTTTCATTCGTTAAGTTCCTTGATTATCTCGTTTATCTCGTTATTTAGAAGATTTTTGTCGAGATTTGCTTCTATCGTCGAGCAGGAGGACATTACGGTCGTGTGATCTCTGTTGAACATCTTTCCGATAGCAGGATAGGACATATCGACTTCTTTCTTAATTATATACATACATACGTTTCTCGCGTGGCAGTATTGCTGTTGACGCTTTTTACCGTATATATCGTCCTGCGGAATGCCGTATCTCTTCGCAACCAGTGAAACGATACGCTTTGCGGTAGCCTCGGGCGACTCCGATCCGCCGATAAACGCCGAAAGACATTCCTTTGCCATATCGAGCGTTATAGGCTTGCCCGAAAGGAAGCTGTGCGCGCAAATTCTCTTGATAGCACCTTCGAGCTGTCTGATATTCTGTTTTAAGTTTTCCGCAATAAAGGTGAGCACCTCGTCCGGAATTTTGACGTTCATCTTCTTAGACTTGTTTTTAAGTATCGCAACTCTGAGCTCAAAATCCGGCGGTTGAACGTCTGCGATAAGTCCGCTCTCAAATCTCGTTTTAAGTCTGTTTTCGAGAGTTTTTATTTCCTTCGGCGGACGGTCACTTGTCAGAATTATCTGCTTGTTGTTCTCATAAAGCTCGTTGAAGGTGTGGAAAAACTCTTCCTGAGTTGCTTCCTTACCTGCGATGAACTGAATATCGTCTATAAGAAGAACGTCTGCTTTTCTGTATTTTTGTCTGAACTCTGCCTGTGATTTACGCTCAATACTCTCTATCATCTGAGTAGTGAACTGCTCACCCTTGGTGTAGATGATAGATATTTGAGGATTATTCTTAACGAGCTCGTTTATAATAGCGTTAAGAAGGTGAGTTTTTCCGAGTCCGGAATTTCCGTATATGAAAAGCGGATTGTATTCGCAGGCATTGTTTTTAGCAACTGCGATACACGCCGAATGAGCGAAATTGTTTGACGATCCGACGATAAAGTTCTCGAAGGTGTATTCCGAGTTCGACATTATCGTAGGAACAGACATATCACTGCTCTGAGGCTCCTCGGCAGGAGAAACGCTTTCCCGAACGGGCTCTGCGATCTGAGTATTTTCTTTTATTTCATCTGCTTCATCGGGGAGCTTTTCTTCCTCGGTGATAATGTTTATTTCGGGCGTATAGTTAAGGATCGCGGTAAATGCGTATTCAAGCTTGTCTACAAATCTTTTTTCGATTATTCCCTTTTTCACAGAGTTTGTTGTTTTTATTACAGCTTTTCTGTCATCAAGGAAAACGAGCGTTGCATCGCCGAACCAAAGATTGATACTGACCTGCGGCATACTGTCGTCGACAAGCAGAAATTCTTTAACGGAATTCCATATAAGATCAAAATCTTGCATATTATCTCCCTCCCGAGAAAAATCACCAAAAGGCGAGAAATCCCGATACTAATGTAATTATAAATATATTATAACATATATTGTATTTTTTTGCAAGAGGAAAAAGCAAATATTTTATTATATATTATATATTATTATAATAAAATGCGAAAAGGTTGATTTAAAATATAAATGTTGATCGTAGGGGAGGGGCGCACGTTTTGCACTTGCAAAACTGCGAGGCGGCGTTTACGCCGCTTTTTGCTCTTCCCGCGTTTGATATATTCGCTTTGCGGAGCAAAGCTTCCTAAACTTTGCACTTAATTCAAAAAAAACACTCCGTTTTTTATAAAAATCGAAGAAAATGAGCACAAATTTTAAAAAAGGGCTTGACAAAAGGGAGTGAAAAGTTATATAATAGGAAGCGTCGCAGAAAAACCGACGGATAATCGCGTCGGAATCCGTACTAAAAATGAAATATCGGATTTAAAATAAATAAGTTCAAAGTAGTGAACGGAGGTGCAAAAAATGGTAAGAACCTATCAGCCTAAGAAACGTCAGGCACAGAAGGAGCACGGCTTCAGAAAGAGAATGAAAACCAAGAACGGACGTAAGGTACTTAAAAGACGTCGTCAGAAGGGTAGAGAAACTCTTTCTTACTAAGTTAAGGCAAAAAGCAAAGACCGCCGATTCCTTTATCGGGGGTTTTTATTTTGAAAACGAAAAACTGTTTTTTAAAGAATACGCGCTTTGCGAAATATTCTGAGATGACTGCGACACTTTCGTAAAGAAAAAAAGAGGTTAAGCTATGAAGATCTTTTCGCTTAAAGAAAACCATCTTTTTTCAAAGACATATTCGCTTGGAAAAAAGGTAGTTCAAAAAAGAATAGTTCTTTATGTTTTGCCTGATAAAAATGCGTGTCTTATAAAAAAGCAAAATCCTCTCAAAGAAAAACTCAACCGTGTAGGTATAACCGCGTCGAAAAAAATCGGGGGCGCGGTTCACAGAAACAGAGCAAAGCGTGTTATCAGAGAGGCTTACAGACGTCTTGAACGCGAGGAAAATATCAAAAAAGGACTTCTTGTAGTCGTTGCCGCAAGAGCGGCGGCGGTCTATTCGAAGACCGGCGATGTTTACTCAGAGCTTCTTGACGCCGCAAAGCGTATCGGACTCGTTTTGCAGGACGAAAGCGTGGAGAACAAGCTTTGAAAAGAGAAGAAAAAGACCTTAAAAACTCCGAATATTACGGGGATAATATCGTAACGCTTCTTATAAAGCTTTACAGAAGATTTATCTCGCCGTATAAAAAGCCGTGTTGCAGATTTAAACCGAGCTGCTCGAAATACGCGCTTGACGCGGTACGCGAGTGGGGTGTTATTTTTGGTCTTTCGCTTAGCTTTTGGAGAATACTCAGATGCAATCCGTTTTCTGAGGGAGGACATGATCCGGTGCCGAAAAATCCTTTTAAAAAGGGATAAAAAGCACTAAAACCCCGAAAATAATCGAAAAGGAATGAAGTAATGTTTGATTGGCTTCTCGAACTGTTCGGAACAGTTCTAAGGTTCTTTTATGAACACACAAACAGTTATCTCATTGCAATTATTCTCTTTGCTATTCTGACGAAGATACTGCTCTTCCCTCTTTCGATAAAGCAGCAGAAAAACTCGGTAAAGCAGGCGTCACTGCGACCGAAGGAAACTGCGATAAGAAAGAGATATAAGGACGCGACAACGCCTGAGCAGCAGAGAAAAATGCAGGAAGAGATTCAGGAGCTCTATCAGAAGGAAGGCTTTAACCCGATGGGCGGCTGCCTGCCTCTTCTCATACAGTTCCCTCTTATTATTGCAATTTACAACGTTATCAGAAATCCTCTCCGCTATATTTGCGGACTCGGTAAGGACGCGGTTGCGAAAATACTCGAAGCGGCAAAAGCGTTTGAATTTGAAGGTGTCAAGGTTTACGAAAAGGCTACCGAGATAGATCTCGTGTCTATTCTTAACGGAAATCACGGCTCCTCAATAATGGCAACGGCTCAGGAAAAGCTCGGCAGTGCTATCGAATTTGCTCACGAGCTTCCCGATTTCACCATTTTCGGTGGATTTGACCTCAGTATTACCCCGACCTTTAAGGAAAATTTCATCTATCTGCTTATCCCGCTTATTACAGGTATAGTTTCTTATTTCAGTATGAAGCTTACCAAAAAGCTCTCCTATCAGGGAATTCAAAGCGAGGGCGCGGACGGCGCCGCAAGGACGTCAAACCTTATTATGGATCTTATGATGCCTATAATGAGCGTTTCAATGACCTTCCTCTTCCCCGCTATGCTTGGTATCTACTGGATATTCCAGAGCATACTCGGAGTAGTTCAGCAGCTCGTTTTGAAGCTTATGTTCCCGTATCCTAAGTTTACCGAAGAGGATTATAAGCAGGCAGAGCGCGAGATGAACGGCAAGGGCTCGAAGAAATACAAAAATAATTCAAGACCTGCGCCTGCTCCCGGAACCTACCGCTCGCTTCATAATATAGATGACGACGAGGTTTATACTATTCCGGACAGAAGCAAAAAGAGCGCGTCCGAGGCTCCAAGGATTAAACAGGACAACCCCGATCACAAGAAAAAGTAAGATACAGTGATTTGACACAGTGAAAGGAAATTTCATAAGAAAATGAAACAGGAAATCATCGAAAGCGGAAAAACGGTCAATGACGCCGTTGCTCTCGGAGCTAAAAAGCTCGGTGTTTGCGTCGACGAGGTAACCTACGAGGTTATTTCCGAGGCGAAAAAGGGCTTTTTCGGAATCGGAGAGGTTCCCGCAAAAGTAAAGATAATATATACTCCCTCCCCTGTTGGCGCGGCGAAGAATTTTCTTGAAACGCTTATCAGGAATATGGACATCATCGCAAGCGTAAAGGTAAGCGAGGGTGAGGACGGACCGAAGCTCGAGCTCGAAGGTGAGGACGCGGGTGCTCTTATCGGACACCACGGCGAAACTCTCGATCAGCTTCAATATCTCATAAATCTTGCCGCAAACCGCGGAGAAGAGGACAGAGATGAGAAATACACCAAAATATCTCTCGACATCGACGGATACCGCGCGAAGAGAAATGAAACTCTCCGCTCGCTTGCAAACCGTATGGCAAACAGAGTTCTCAAATACAAGAGAAGCGTAACTCTTGAGCCGATGAGCGCGTACGAGCGCAGAATAATTCACTCTGAGATACAGAACATCGAAGGCGTTTCCACTAACAGTATCGGAAGCGACTCGAACCGCAGAGTGGTCATCTTCCTCGAAGGAAAGAGAAATTATTAAAACGAAAAATTCCCACAGACCGCTTATGGCTTGTGGGAATTTTGTTTTATAGGCGTAATAAAGGGCAAACCGAAAGGCGGGGTAGAGGGTGGTACGGGTAAACTTACGTTCAACAGGGTACTACTCATCCGTCTTGCCTTCGGCAATCCACCTTCTCTCGCAAGAGAAGGCTTTAAGAGGTACATTTTGCTTCGCAAAATGAATCGGTTAAAACAAAAACGGAGTATTTCTTGTAGGGACAGGCGTCCCGACTGTCCGAATATAATCATTCGCTTTGCGAAGCAAATTTTCGTTTGTCAGGGAACACCTCATCACCCGCTGACGCGGGAGCTTCTCCTCAAAGAGAAGCCTTTTAGAGGTCGTTTTGCGGAGCAAAGCTTCCTTAACTTTGAACTTTGCACTTTGCACTTTGCACTCAAAAAGATATTTCGTCGAGCGATTCTGCGAACGAGGGGAGAAATTTCTCCATAAAATAGTTCGCTTCGGGGCATTCCATTTCAACAAGCGAGCGTCTTGTCGACTCCTCCGCATTTTTGAATTCGACGTTTCCGCTCTTGATCTCGTCAATGCACTTTATGAGCGCACAGAGCTTATCCGCAGACTTGATGATCCTCTTCTCTTCCTTGCTCGCACCCGAGAAAATATCTCCGTAAATATCGCGAAAATCCTCAGGAAGTCTTGAAAGGAGCATTTTTTCCGCGCTTGCTTCAATGTCCTTGTAATTTCTTCTCATTTCCTCTGAATAATACTTTACGGGAGTCGGAAGATCGCCTGTGATTATCTCCGCCGCGTCGTGATAGAGCGCAAATACCGCTATTTTATCGGCGTTATAATTTTTGCCGTAATATTTATTTCCGATAAGCGCGAGCGCGTGAGCGAGGAAGGCGGTTTCGGCACTGTGCTCTTCGAGATTTTCCTCGGTCATATTTCTCATAAGTCCCCAACGCTTGATGTATTTCTGTCTGAATAAAAGCGCAAAAAAGCTGTTTTTCATTTTAATTTTTCTCCATATTTCTCTTTTTTTAAAGTATAACATACAAAATCGGCTCTGTCAACAAGCGTTTTGATCAAAAATTTCGCTTATATGTTGACAAAAGCGATGTTTGTCGTTAAAATATATTTGTAAGGAAATTTTAAAAGGGGCTAAGATAATGAAAAGAGAAAATATCGACAAAATGCTTGAAAACACAAGCCAGAGCGCAGACTGGACAGATTCCTACTTAAAGCTCCGACTTGAAAAGGAAGGAATGCTTGATGCTCCGCTTTACAGTGTTCCGCTTTCGGATATTATCCGCGATTTCGAGCTCGAAGTTCTTAATATGCCCGAGGAATCCTCGGTGAACGTAGTATGCCGCGACGTCAACCGTCCCGGACTTCCGCTTTCCGGATTTTTCGATCATTTCGAGGCTCAGAGAATTCAGATAATAGGAAAGGTCGAGCACCTTTATCTTGAAAGCCTTGACGAAGAAGCACGAAACAGGCAGATATACGATTTTATGTCGAAAAAGCCGGTAGCCCTGATTTTTTCGACCTCGCTGAGCGCGTTTGAAAACACTCTGCAATATGCAAAGGAGTTTGGCGTTCCGGTGCTTCGTACCTCTCGCCCGACGTCTGAATTTATGTCCGCACTTATCGCATATTTGCATACAAGCCTTGCGCCGAGAATAACCCGTCACGGTGTTCTCGTCGAGATATACGGCGAGGGTGTACTTATACTCGGAGATAGCGGAATAGGAAAGAGTGAAACCGCAATCGAGATCGTAAAAAGAGGTCACCGTCTTATCGCGGACGACGCGGTCGAGATCAAAAAGGTCGCAGACTCAACGCTTATCGGCTCCGCGCCCGAGATCATACGCCATTATATTGAGCTCCGCGGTATAGGAATTATCGACATCAGACGCCTTTTCGGTATGAGTGCGGTCAAGGTTGACCAACAGATCGACCTCGTGGTAAGCTTCGAGATGTGGGATCAGACCAAGGTTTACGACCGCTTCGGACTTGAAACCGAAACGATCGACATTATGGGCGTCACCCTGCCGAAATATACCATTCCGGTAAGTCCCGGACGAAATCTCGCGGTAATTCTCGAAATTGCGGCGATGAATCAGCGTCAGAAAAAGATGGGCTACAATACCGCCGAGGAGTTCAACCAGAAGCTGCTTGACAGTATGTCGTAATAAGTGCAAAGTGCAAAGTTAAAATGTGCAAAACACGACGGCAGAGCCGTCGTTGTGACGGTTTGCTGCGCAAACCTAAGTTCAAAGTTAAGGAAGCTTTGCTCCGCAAAGCAAGTTATTAAATACGAGCGGAATTGAAATTCCCGTGGTAGGGGGCGGCGCCCCGACGCCCCGTTTTAATCAATTCATTTTCCGCAGGAAAAAAGTACCTCTAAAAGCCTTCCTCTTTGAGGAAGGTGGCACGCGAAGCGTGACGGAAGGAGTCTGCGCGACTTTGAGTTTACCAAACTAACGATAAACCCCGACAGATTAAAAATCTGTCGGGGTTTTATTTATAAACTGTTTCTGAGCTCGGAAAGGATCTCTATCATATCGTCGAACCTTTCGCAGGCAAAGATTTTTCCTCTGACTGCCGCCGCGCCGCGCACGTCGCGTATATATGAGGCGATATGCTTTTTAAGCTCGTGTACCGATATGTTTTCGCCCTTGTCTGCCGCCATAAGCCGCGCGTGAGAGAGAGCTGTGTCAAGCTTTTCCGAAATATCGGGGGCTGTGTAGTCCTTTTTTGCGATTTTCGCGTTTATCTCGGCAAAAATGAAGGGATTTCCTACCGCACCGCGGGCGATCATAATACCGTCGCAAGAGGTTTCCGCGAGCATTCTCATCGCATCTTCCGCAGAAAAAATTCCTCCGTTTCCAATCACCGGTATTTTAAGCGCGGCTTTTACCCTTGCAATTATTTCAAGATCGACAGGCGGAGTGTAAAAATCCTCTCTCGTTCTGCCGTGTATACAGACCGCGTCCGCGCCGCCCTCCTCTGCCGCCAAAGCACATTCAAGCGCATTTTTGGAGTCCTTGTCCCAACCTGCGCGAAGCTTGACGGTAAGCGGCTTTTCACTCGCCGCTCTCGTCGCTTTAACGATGTCAAAAATGAGCGAAGGGCTTTTCATAAGCGCGCTTCCGTCGCCGCCCGAAACGATCTTTTTGACAGGGCAACCCATATTTATATCAATAATATCGGGCAGAGCATAGCCCTCGTAGTAGGCGTACTCTCCTGTCGAGAGCAGGTGCGCCGCCTCTGCCATAATCTCGCTTTCGTGACCGAAAATCTGCGCCGCCGTGGGAAAATCCTCTTTTTCTATATACGCGAGCCGCGCCGTTTTTTTATCTCTGTAATGAAGAGCCTTCGACGAGATCATCTCGGTATATGTCAGAGCCGCGCCGTATTTTTTGCAAATAGAGCGAAACGATCTGTCCGAAAGACCTGCCATCGGTGCAAGAAAAAGATTTCCCTTTATATCTAAATTTCCGATCTTCATTTCTTCGCGAGTGCGAGAAGCTTATCTTTTTTCTTCATTATATCGTCTGCGAGAATAAGCTGACCGCGCGCTCTGTCGAGGTTCTGCTTTTCGTAGTTGATATGGAAATAGGTATCTCCCGAAAGATAGTCGTCAAGGAAGCGCATACCGACCTCGTAGGTCATCATAAATGCACTGAGCGGAAGATTTTCTTCCTCTGCCTCGGTGATGCTATCTCCCACTCCGAGCGAAAATCCGTCGTAGAACGCCTTGTAGGAGTCCTCACGAACGGTAAATTTGTCAAATTCAAGGCTTCCCTCGGGCACTGCCGATGCGCCCGTGCGGATCGCATCTCCGAAATCGTAGAGAAGCGAGCCGGGCATTACGGTATCAAGATCGACAACGCAGAGTCCTTTGCCTGTCTTTTCGTCCATAAGGACGTTGTTTATCTTGGTGTCGTTATGTATAACTCGAAGCGGAAGCGTTCCGTCGCGAAGCATACCTACGATCTTGCCTGCTGTTTCCTTGTAGGAGAGCACCTTTTCGATAAGATCACGGCAGTCTGCCGCACGTGAAACGACGTCGTCTGCGACGGTTTTCTCAAAATGTGCAAATCTTACCGCAGTATCGTGGAAAAACGGAATAGTTTCGGTGAGAGTTTCCGCAGGAAAATCCGAAAGATACTTCTGGAATTTTCCGAAGCTGAGTCCCGACTGATAAAGAAGCTCGGGTGTGCCGCTATTATAGGTGCAGCTTCCCTCGATGAACTTGGAAATTCTCCAATAATCGCCGTTTTCGTCTATAAAATAGTATTTTCCGTCGTTTGCAGGATAAAATCTGAGCACGGAACGCTCGATCTCGTCTGCGCTCTTTCCTTCCTCGGTCATCTTCTTGCGAATATGATCGGTGGTCAGGATTATATTGTTCATCAGACTTACAGGATCTTTGAAAATGTTATGGTTGATCTTCTGAACAACGAGCTTCCCTTTTTCAGAACCGGCAAAAAACGTGCCGTTGATATGTCCGATGTGGCACGTTTCAACGTCCTTTATGCCGCCGATTTCAAATTCTTTGGCTATTTCCGAGATTTTTGCGGTAATGTTGTTTTCCATATTGTTTAAACCTTTCTGTATCGGTACATTTTCCTGCGGAAAATGAAATTATTAAATAGTTTATTATTTTTAGTAAAGTTTTTGGGAAGGTACGGAAACATTTTTTTAAAAAGGGTTTTCGTAAAAAGTTTTCAGTTAAAGCGAAAGCTGCATATCTCCCGTCTTTACAAGACCGGTAGCGCGAAGAATTTCGTTGAATATAATAGAAAGAACGGCAGGAGCAACAATGCAGGTTACGATAACGCCGATCCACATAAGGGCACTATGCTCTGTTGCCGAGATTATACCAATAGGTCCGACGAGTCCGCAGGTACCCATTCCTGCCGAAACTCCGACACATTCGAGCTTAAAGGCCACGGTCGCAAGCGGTCCGCAGATTGCCGACGCGAGCGTGGGAGCGATCCATATCTGCGGCTTTTTGCAGATATTTCCCATTTGAAGCATCGACGTTCCGAGTCCCTGTGCAACGAGTCCGCCAACTCCGTTTTCACGGAAGCTTATTACCGCAAATCCGACCATCTGCGCGCAGCAGCCTGCGGTAGCCGCGCCGCCTGCAAGTCCTGAAATGCCGATCATAGCGCAGATAGCCGCGCTCGAAATCGGGAGAGTGAGGATCATTCCGACAACGACTGCGATAATTATTCCAAACCAGAACGGCTCTGCTACGGTAACCGTGTTTATAAAGTCACCGAGATAGTACATTATATAAGCGATGGCAGGACAAATGAGCTTTGCAAGTCCAAATCCCGTGAGTATCGTGACAGTCGGAGTTACGAGAATATCTATCTTGGTTTCCTTGGAAACGATCTTTCCGAGCTCGCAAGCGATAAGCACGACGAAAAACGAGCCGGCAGGTCCTGCCGTATAGGATATTACACCGTCTGCAAGCGTGATGCTTGCACCGAGCATATATCCTGCCGCGCCTGTGACCGCGCTTGAAAAGAGCACGAGCGGCGGAGCTTTGAGTGCATACGCGACTGCGACTCCGATAGCGGCGCCGACGACGTATCCGTTTTTGGCAATAGCGGCGATCTCGTTTAGAAATTCTATTTTGAACTCGGCTCCTATCGTACCGAATATCGTTCCGATAAGAAGAGTTGAGAAAAGACCGAGCGCCATCATTCCCATAGCGTCAACAAAGTAGAGCTTTGCAGAGAATCTTATCTGTTTCCTTTCGAAAAAAGCCTTTACTTTTTCCAATTTAGATACACCTCTTTTGTTTTAGCATATAATTTACTTAATTATACATCTATGCTCATAAAATGTCAAGATAAAATCCGAATTACAGAGCCTGAAAAAGCAGGCTTGCTTTTAAAAGAGTGAAAAAAATGATATATCCTAATTGACATTGAAGAAAAAATATGCTATAATCAAATTACATACGTTTGTTTTAGACAGTTTAAATGGATTGAAAGGGGCGATAACCGTGCAGATTGCAATCATAGCGGACGACACAAAAAAGGAACTTATGACCGAATTCTGTATAGCCTATTGCGGTATACTGAGCAAACACAATCTTTGCGCCACTGCTATCACGGCGAAATACATTTCGGACGCTACCGGTCTTACGATAGAGAAGATGATGACCGGTTCGCAAGGCGGATCCGAGCAGATAAGCACAAGAATTGCCTATAACGAAATAGATCTTCTCCTCTTTTTCAGAAGCACTACCGATAAAGAGGCTTATCATCAGACCGAGCACGATCTTATGATCAACTGCGACACCTACAATATCCCGGTTGCAACGAATATTGCTACCGCGGAGATCCTTGTTCGCGCACTCGATAGCGGCGATCTTGACTGGCGCAAGCTGGTAAACCCGATCTACGGAAAGAAATAAGAGATTTATAAAATGAAAGCGCCTTGAAAAAGGCGCTTTTTGTTATATATCGGCGTTTTCGTCGCTTTCTTCTGCTTTTTTTACGTCTTTGACGGCAGGAGAGTCTTTTTCCTGTCTGTTTTTCTTTTTCTTCTGATATTTAAGCTGCGACCAGAGTATTATTGCTATCTGGATAGGTATTCCTATAAGGAAAATTACCCAGAGAACTCTGACGTATTCGAGCGCACTGAGAAATATCGAGGTAAGAAGCGTCCAGAGCAGTATCGAAATTATAAGGTAGTTAAACCGCGTGTTTCCCCACATCGAGTTGAAAACGAGCGCAACGACTGCCGACGCGGGAGTTGCAAGCACGAAAATTATCCATGGCATGGGCGCCGATTTGAGCAGGAGTGCGGCAAAAATGATCGTTGCGATTACCCAGACCGCCATAACGGCAAGGCAGGATATTATGACCTTACTGTAATTACGCTGTCTTTCTGCGATCACGTTCCGATCGTGACGGAAATCCTCGGAAAGCAGATCGTCTACCGTTACACCGTAAAATCTTGCGACCTTATAGACCGCTTCTACGTTCGGACAGGAATCTCCGTTCTCCCATTTGCTTATAGTTTTGTCCGAGTAGTTGATCTTTTCACCGAGCTCTATCTGAGTAAGACCGCGAGCCTTTCTCAGGGCTATTAAATTGTTTACAAGAGTGTCTTGAACGTTATTTGTAGTATCCATACCCCTATTTTATACCAAAAATTTCCGATTGTCAAGTCAAAATCGCAATTCTCCAAGTCGGAGAATTCACTTTCTCCGCTTTCGAGAGTCGTAGAATTAAGATTAGAATAAATTCTCTTGACTTTGGAGAATGCTTGATTTATAATACTTTTTGTCGTAAGATGCCAAGTGTGGCTAAATTTTTCAAGGAGAAAGTTGTATGTCAAGCGTTTACAAGCAGATAATCCCTATATTTTATGCGACAGACGATGCCTACGCGCCGATGCTTGCCGTTTCGATAAGATCTCTTCTCGATAATGCAGATAAAAAATGTTTTTACAGGATACACGTTCTTACCTCGACGATGAGTGAAGAAAACAGAGCGAAAATTTCTGCTCTCGCAGTAGAAAACGCGGAGATATTCTTTAACGATGCGAGCGACAGACTTATGGGCGTTGCAGACAGTCTTGCTATCCGTGACTACTACTCGATAACGACCTATTACCGACTTTTTATCGCAAGTATGTTTCCGCAGTACGAAAAGGCGCTCTATATCGACTCGGACACCGTAGTCGTCGGTGACGTGGCAAAGATGTTTTCTGCCGACATTGGCGACTCGCTCGTCGGTGCGGTCCACGACAACGTGATGTTTATCGATGTTTTCGGTCAGTACGTTGAAAAGGTGCTCGACGTTCCGCGCGAAAAATACTTCAATGCCGGAATTTTGCTTGTGAATCTCAGAGAGTTCAGAAAAAGCGACGTCGAGGACGGCTTTTTGAAGCTCCTTTCCGAGAGAAAGTTCCCTGTTGCACAGGATCAGGACTATCTTAATCTTCTCTGCCGTGACCGCGTATACTATTTTGGCTACGAGTGGAACCTTGCTCCGGTTGAGGAGCTCAGCGCGATCGAGCCGTCGATCGTTCATTTCAAAATGGCGCTTCGTCCTTGGAATTACGACGGCATAACCCACGGAGAGCTTTTCTGGCACTATGCCGAAAACAGCGGATTTTACGACGTGCTTCGTGAGATCAAGAGAAATCATACCGTTCTTGACAGTGAAAATGACAAAAAGGTCGCCGAGGGACTCGTTTCGCTTGCAATCGAAGAAATAGAGAAAGCGGAAAGAGCATAAAAACGAGCCCGACCTTTGCAAGGAAGAAAGCTATGAGTAATAAAAAAATCGAAACTATTCCTGAAAAATCGCCCGAAAGGCTAGCAATTCTCGAAAAGATCGAGCTTTACGAGAAAAACGGGTGGTTCGACCGCGACGTCGAGGACGATCCCCCGACACGTCCGCTTAAAGCGGGCGAGGTCGATTATACGCTTAAAAAGCTTTCGAGCAGGGTGAGATCCGAGATCGCAAACTTCTGTGCGAAAACCTTTTTCGACGGACTTATAAAAAAGGGCGAGCTTATAATCGAGGACGTCCGCGGAATTGAAAATTACCGCGCAGTCGAGGGCGGAGCGGTCATAACCTGCAATCATTTTAACCCCTTTGATCAGTACGCCGTTTTCAAGGTTATCGAAAAGGACCTCGGCAGACGCCGTCTTTATAAGGTGATCCGCGAGGGAAACTATACCTCTTTTCCCGGACTTTTCGGATATTTTTTCAGAAACTGCAATACTCTTCCGCTTGCCTCGTCACATTCTGTGATGAAGGAATTTATGAAGGCGTTTTCCGAGCTTATAGGTCGCGGAGAAAAGATCCTCATTTATCCCGAGCAGGCGATGTGGTGGAACTATCGCAAGCCGCGTCCGATGAAAAGCGGCGCGTTTGAGCTTGCGGCAAAGTCGGGAGCTCCGATAATTCCGTTTTTTATAACCATGCGCGATAGCGAAAAGATCGGAGGCGACGGCTTCCCTATTCAGGCGTACACCGTTAATATTTTGCCTGCGATATATCCCGACAAGGAGAAAAAGGTACGCGAAAACGCGCAGGAGATGAGGGACGCGAACTTCGAGGCGTGGAAAACGGTCTACGAGGAATTTTACGGCGAAAAGCTGTGAATTGAAGTTGAAGGTGCATAGGGTTGTACTGATTAAGTTCTTCGGATTTTGCTTGACAGGGTCCACCTCATCACCGCCTAACGGCGGAGCTTCCCCTCGAAGGGGAAGCCTTTCAGAGGTACATTTTGCGAAGCAAAATGAAAAAATGAATTTATTAAAACGGGGCGTCGAAGCCAAAGCGCCGCGAGGCGGCGCAAAGCAGTTTTGCACTGCAAAACGTGCTCCGCCCCCTACCGCGGTAATTTTAAGTCCGCTTGTATTTAATAATTCGCTTTGCGGAGCAAAGCTACCGAAACTTTGCCCTTTGAACTTTGCACTTTGCACTTAATAAATTGAGGTCGAAAATGTTATACATCTATCTGATACTTGGAGCAAATTTGCTCATAATCGCGGCAAATCTTATACTCAGTCTTGCATTTCAGATGTTCGGACTCGATCCGATCTATGCCGTCATTCTTCCGCCGATAAGCACGGTGGCGGTCATCGCGATCGACGGTATTGCGGCGTTTGTAATCCGCAGACTTCCCGAAAAATGGTTCTCAAACGAGAGCTCTCTGTGCGAGGTTTCGAAAAAAGAATGTGACTTTTATGCAAAGATCGGCGTGCGCAAATGGCGCACAAAGATCCCTGAGCTCGGACTGTTCACAGGCTTTCACAAAAACAAGGTGTACGAGCCGGGCAGTAACGAGTACGTAAAACGCTATATTTTAGAGGCAAATTACGGATTTGTCATACATATTATGAGTATTCCGCTCGGATTTCTCATAATCCTGCTCTGCCCGATAGAGTGGGCGCTCTGCTTTGGAGTGCCGGTGGCTCTTGTAAACGCGGCGCTCAATCTGCTCCCTGCGGCGGCTCTTCGCTACAACATTCCGAAGCTTTTGTCGCTTATGAGAATGAACGACAGACGCTCTGCGCGCGCCGAGGAAAACAAGACCGAAAAGGTCGAAGAAAAGATCATCTGAAACTGAAAACGGGCGGCATTTGCCGCCCGAATATTGTTATATTTGGAGATAATTATGCAAAATCCCCTTAAAACACTGACGAAATTCGAATGGCTGCTCTGGATAGCGTCCGCGCTGACGGTCACGCTCTCATTTCTGCTCGTTCCCGAGCGCGATTTTCTCACGCTCACAGCGTCGCTTATCGGAGTCAGTGCGCTCATTTTCGTTGCAAAGGGACACGTGATCGGACAGCTTCTTTGCATCGTTTTTGCCGTATTTTACGGAATAATTTCGTTTTATTTCAAGTATTACGGCGAGATGATAACCTATCTCGGAATGTCGGCTCCGACCGCGCTTGCCGCGCTCATTTCATGGATAAGACACCCCTTCAAGCAGTCTGCCGAGGTTGAGGTCAAGGAAACGACGAAAAAGGATCTTGCGCTTCTCTTCTCTCTCGCTACTGCCGTAACCGTCGCGTTTTTCTTTATTTTGAAGGCTCTCGGAACGGCAAATCTTGTTGTAAGCACCCTTTCGGTAACGACCTCGTTCCTCGCGTCGTTTCTGACAGTCCTTCGCAGTCCGTACTACGCTCTTGCATATGCCGCAAACGACGTCGTTCTTATCGTTTTGTGGGTACTTGCGGCACTTTCGGACGTATCTTCCCTGCCGATGGTCGCCTGCTTCGTCGCCTTCCTCGCGAACGACCTTTACGGATATATAAATTGGAGCAGAATGAAAAAAAGACAGAAAAATGAGAAAAACGCGTGAGGGAAGGCTAACACAGGTGCATTTTCCTGCGGAAAATGGATTTATTAAAACGGGAGGCGGAACGCCGCCCCCTACCACGAGAATTTCAATTTTCCTCGTAGGTGAGAGGCAAAATAAAATTCATTATTGCAAAAAAAGACCGAAAGGTTTTCCTTTCGGTCTTTTTGTACTTTTAAGCCTAAAATGCCGTTTATTCCGTTCTCAGTGCAACGACGGGATCCTTCTTTGCCGCGCTTCTCGAAGGAATTATTCCCGAGAAGAGTGTGAGGATCACGCTTATCGCGATAAGAATGAGTGCCGCTTCCCAAGGCAGGAAGGCTCTGAGATTTTCAAGTCCCGTAAGGGCACGGAGAATGAGGTTTATCGGTATGCAGAGCAGATAGGTCGTCAGTACACCGATAAGTCCTGCCGAAAATCCGACTATCATCGTTTCGGCGTTGAACATACTCGATACGTTGCGCTTGGACGCTCCGATCGCACGGAGAATTCCAATCTCCTTGGTTCTTTCCTGAACCGAAATGAGGGTTATAACGCCTATCATTATCGAGGAAACAACGAGTGAGATCGCTACGAACGCGACGAGAACGTAGGTTATCGCGTTGATTATCGTCGTTACAGAGGACATCATAATTCCGACAACGTCGGTATATTCGAGCTTGTCGGCGTCACCTACCGAGTCATTGTAATCGGAAATGAACTGCTCGATTACCTCTTTCGACTCGAAATCCTTTGCATAGAAGTTTATTGATGCAGGCTTTGCCGACTCGATAGCGTCGAGCTCGTCGAGCACGCTCTCCAAGGTCGCGTCGATCTGAGGAGCCATATTGTAAAGCGTTTCCTCGATCATAATAAAATTCTCGTCCTCGGCGGTAAGCGTTCCGAGAATGCTTACGAATATCTCCTCGTTTACTTCAAGCGTAAGGAGCGCCTTGGTCATATTTTCATATATTCCGTTCATTACCGCATCGCCTGCAAGCTCGGCGAGGCCTTTTACGGGGAAAGGCGTCTGATCGTTTGGTTGCATACCTGCGATCGCGATATAGATATGCTCAATACCGAGCGAGGGGAGAAGCATAACGAAATTATCGGCGTTTACCTGTATTTTGTTTCCGGTCATAGCGCTTATTACCGTAAAGAGCGTTCCGGTTCCGTACGGATCTGCGGTATTTGCGGCGGCGATCATACCGGTCAGTATGTTTGCCTGAATTTCGGTGGGCATAAGCGTGAACATACCCGCGAAATTATCCTTTGTTACGGTAAGCTGAGATGAAAGATCGGGGTTTGTCTTGATCATCTCGGTCATATACGCGTAGAACTGCTCCATCGTCGAGTTGTCTATCTTGTCGATGAGCTCTCCGATGTTTTCGGGAGTGTAGTGAGTTCTTTCGAAGGTAAGTCCTGTGAGCACATTTACCGTAGGAGTCTTCTTCTGTTGCGCGATTATCTCGCTTTTGCCGGTTTCGGCGATCACGTAATCGGTAAGCGCCTTGGTGTATCCGACTGCACCTGCAATAGAGGTTGCGGTCGCGCTTTCCTTAGGACGGACGATACCCGATATTTTGAGCTCGATTCCGCGATCCTTTACAAAGGACGCCTGATCGTAGCCGGGCAGAACGCGAAGATCGTTCCAGACGTTGTAGGTATCCTCGCTGTACGTATATGTGCGGTCGCTCTTGGCATAGAAGTCAGAGGAAATAAGCAGTCTGAACTTCAAATTGAGGAAATAATCGAAGTCGAAAGGATCCATCGGAGTAGAATCGTACTCGCCGTTTGTCATAAGGGAGTTCATTATCTCTTCAAGATCGTCGTGAGGAAGCACGCCGAGCATATAAAGAGCCATCTTGCTTATCGTATTATTCGAGTTTACAACGAGCACGACCTCGTTTGCATCGGTCGGCCACTCGCCTGCTATAACGTCGTACTGTTGATCAAGAAGCGCTTGATTGTTAAGCATCTCAGAGAAAACGTCCATACCGCCGGACATTGCCGCCATCTCGGAAAGACCAGAGAATGCATCTCCCATATTTTCGAGCATAGTTTCCATACCTATCTCGACTGTGCCGTCCGAGTTAAAGACGTGCATATCGTAATCGTAGGTGTACTGAATATCGCTCACATAGTCCTTGATACTGTCGTAATTTTTATCGAGATAAGCCTTGAAGGCTTCAAGATTGTTGTCAACCGTTGATGCCATTGCCTGCATCATCGTACCGAGCGAGTCGTCAACGTAGATCTTGTTCGAGTCTGTGTGATCGGCAGTGTCGGATACGCTTGTCATCGCCGAGAGCATCGCCGACATATTCTGCGTTTCTTTCATTATAGAGAGAGGATAGGTCGAAAGAGTGTCCTCTTGAACCTGCACGATAAAGGCGTTTATACCCTGCGAAACCGCGAGAATGAGCGCAATTCCGATGATTCCGATGCTGCCTGCAAAAGACGTGAGAAGCGTTCTCGCTCTTTTCGTCATAAGGTTATTAAAGGATAGCGAAAGCGCGGTCCGGAAGGACATTGAGGGCTTTCTTTCCTTTTTCTTTTTTATCGGCTTTTTGGATTTTTCGCTCGGTTCGCCTGTTTCGGGGCGATTTTCTTCCTTATTATAAGGAGCCGAAGCGTCAAACGGCGCAGAGTCACTGATGACTATTCCGTCGCGCAGACGGACTATTCTCGTCGAATACTGCTCGGCAAGCTCAGGATTGTGAGTTACCATTATAACGAGGCGCTTCTCTGCGACCTTTTTGAGTATCTCCATTACCTGTACGCTCGTCGCACTGTCGAGTGCTCCCGTCGGCTCGTCTGCGAGCAGAATATCGGGATCGTTTACAAGAGCACGCGCGATCGCAACTCTCTGCATCTGTCCGCCCGACATTTGGTTCGGCTTTTTGTGGAGCTGATCGCCGAGTCCGACCATTTCGAGAGCCTCTTTTGCTCTGCGGCGGCGCTCCTGCTTGGGCACGCCCGAGAGAGTGAGCGCAAGCTCGACGTTTGAGAGCACGCTCTGATGCGGGATCAGATTATAGCTCTGAAAAACGAAGCCGATTGAGTGATTTCGGTAAGCGTCCCAATCTCCGTCCTTATAATCCTTTGTGGAAACTCCGTTTATGATAAGATCTCCGCTCGTATATCTGTCAAGTCCGCCGATGATGTTGAGAAGCGTGGTCTTACCGCAACCCGAAGGTCCGAGAATGGAAACGAACTCGTTTTTGCGGAAGGAAAGCGAAACGCCGTCAAGCGCGCTGGTCACGAGATCGCCCGTGTGATAATCTTTTACTATTTTTTTAAGTTCAAGCAATTTTCTCAACCTCTTTTATAGAATATAATCCATTATAGCAGTGGCTTGTGTATTTATCGTTTATATTGTTTGAAAATTTTATAAACACTGGAAATTTTTGCGTTGCGGAGGCTCGCGTTTAACAAATCGCTTTGCGGAGCAAAGCTACATTAACTTTGAACTTTGCACTTTGCCTTTTGCACTAAAAAATCAGTCCCGTTCGGGACTGATTTTTCTGTGTTTACTTGTCGATGCGCTTGCTTATGTCTTCGAGAAGCTCGGTCTGCTTCTTGACGTTTGCATAGAACTCGGCAAGAGCTTCCTTCTCTGCCTTGATGGCAGCGGCAGAAGCGGCAGCGGCAGCTGCGTCCTCTTCCTTCTTCTTAGCGGCAGCCTCTTCCTGAGCGGCGAGCTCCTTGTGTTTCAGTCTTCTCTCTGCGGACTTGATAATTCTTACCGCTACGAAAATACTGAACGCGATGATGAGGAAGTCGATGATCGTCTGGAACCAGAGTCCGTAAAGAATTGCGACCTCAGGCTCAACGACGGTTACGGTTCCGTCTGCCGCGATCTCTTCAACGGCAGCTTTGAGAACGTATTTGAGCTCTTCAACGCTCTTTCCGCTTGTGATAAAGGTGATCAAAGGTGTGATGATGTTCTTTACAAGACCTGTTACGATAGCGTTGAACGAGGTCGAGATAACGACCGCTACTGCGAGGTCAAGTACGTTGCCCTTCATAATGAAGTTTTTGAAGTCGGTAAGGAAGCTTACCTTCTCCTTTTTGATCTTTTCTTTTGCTTGCTTACGTTTTTCTTTCATTTCTTTTTCCTTTCCTTTTTTTATTTTTTCTTCAATTGCCATTTGATCGAGTTTTCCCATTTTGACCGTACATCCTTTATTTTAATTATTTATTTTACTCTCGATAAGAGAGTTGATTTTATTTCTCAAAATAAGGATATAAATACCGTCGCGTGGGTAATTTTTAAAGTCGAACGGATTCGGGAAGGTCGACTCTATCGCCTCTTCTACCGCCTCGCGTCCGCAAAGCTGCTCGCAGAGCTTCATAGCGCGCAGATCGCAGATCGCCTCGTAGAATGAGCGGAGTCTGATCGACTCGTAGGGCGTTCCGTCCGGTGCGGGATAGACCGAGTAGGCGTCGCCTGCCGGAACTCTGCCTGCGTCTGTGCAGACGAGCGGATCGACAAGCTCCTGCGAGGTCATAGTGTACCAGAAATTGAAGCCCCAATGGAGAAATCCTACGATATTATATTTATAGAACTGAGTTCCGATAATTCTCGTGCGGCTGAGCGGCATCGCGATAAATCTGTTCGATACGTCGGTGTGTTGAGAGCAACAGTAATACGCCCAGAGATCGGGCACCTTTGCATCTATAAAGTCCTCGACGAAGTCAATCGATGGGATCGGACGCTCTACGAGTCCGGAATTATAGAAATTGACCGACGAAAGCGCGTCTGCCACGTGGTATGTGTCGAGCAGATCGGCAACTATCGACTTTGCTACCGCGTAATCGTCAAAATGGCGATCTCTCGGCTCGTCCGAAATGTGGAAAATAAGGCGATCGTCGAGTCCGCGCCTTTTCATATGATCGATAAGCTTTCTTAAAAACGCGCGTAAAAATCCGGCGTATTCATCGCTCGAAGCGTCGGTTTCCCAACCGAAGAGCTTCTGATATTTTGAGTCCTTCCAACCCATGATCTTCGGAGCGTGTGTCGCGCCCTGCTGGGTGAAGAGATGCGAGATCTCAAAATATTTTATTCCGCATCTCAGCGAAATATCTATCCATCTGTCAAGACGACTGAAATTGAAGCCCCATTTATCGGTCTTTTCAAAGACCTCGACGAGCTGGACTGTCGGACGCTCCTTGCCGACGGGTGTGTCGAGCGGCGGTGTGAAAACCGGCGTAAGAATAGCGTTTACTCCGTTTTTTGCCGCGCATTTTATATAATTTTCGATGATCTCCCAGTGCTTTTCACTGAAAACGTCCACGCCGTAGCGATCTGCAAGACAGTCGCAGTAGAGCCACTGAGTGAAGGCGAGATCCTGCTCGGGCAGGTCGGCGGAAATGATTTTGAGATCGAACTCTGTCGAAGCAACAACACTTCCCTGTCCTTCCGGCTCGCTGGTAAACATTATGTTTATCGGATATTCTCCGCCCTTAAAGCCGTTTGGTATCTCGACGTCCACCCAAAGCGATCCGAGATGTCCCTGCGGAATGTGAAGCTCGCTTTTTTCGGTCATGGGGATCATAAGATCGGGGAAAAGACCGGGCGTTTTGCGCAGATAATTTTCGTCGGTGCAATTTCCGTAAGTCGTGAAACGAACGGGAACGCTATCAATTCGGCTTATCTTCACCATCTCGCTGATAGGCGAATCGACGTGCAGATAACAGAGCGTGTCATTCGGGTTTGCGCTTTGTTTGTTTATATATGCAACCTGAAAACAGAGCGTTTCGCCGCAGAGTGCAGAAAGGCTGTTTATTTCCCTCTTTTTATCAATGTCCTCATCAAGAAAACACTTATCAAGAGAGGATATGGTTTTAGCTATAAGCTTCATAAAAAATTCCTTTCTATCAAAGCTAACTATAAAATCCGTTAGTAAAGTTTTTAGGAAGGTTTGGAAACCCTTTTTCCAAAAAGGGTTTCCAAGAAAAAGGTGTCCTTATTTAATCACGTCGCAACCGATATATTTGCGAAGCACCTCGGGAACGGTAACGCTTCCGTCTGCGTTCTGATTTTGCTCGACAAGTGCGGGCAAAATACGCGAGGTTGCGAGTCCCGAGCCATTAAGCGTGTGCATAAAGTCGATCTTGCCGTCTGCTCTGCGGTAGCGCATCATTCCGCGGCGTGCCTGATAGTCGCGCGCGTTCGAAACCGAGCTTACCTCTTTGTATCCGTTCATCGAGGGGATCTGGATCTCGATGTCGTAGGTACGTGCCATCGAAGCCGAGCAGTCCTCTGCCGCGAGCTTGACCGTTCTGAAATGGAAGCCGAGTCCCTTAACGAGATTTTCCGCCTTGGTTACGAGCTCCTCGAATGCCGCGTCTGAGCCCTCAACGGTCGTGAACTGGAACATTTCAACCTTGTTGAACTGATGTCCGCGAACCATTCCGCGCTCGTCCGAGCGGTAGGAGCCTGCCTCGCGTCTGAAACAGGGGGTGTAGCTGAAAAGCTTCTTGGGAAGGTCTGCTTCGCTCAGAATTTCGTTTCTGTAAAGCGATGCGAGAGCTGCCTCTGCGGTCGGAAGCATATAACGGCTGCGGTTGTCGGTCGGGTTCTCGATCTTGTATACCTCGTCGGCAAATTTCGGGAATTGTCCCGCAGTTACGCCACATTCGTATTCAAGCATGTGCGGCGGAAGGATAAGCTCGTAGCCGTCTGCAAGGTGAGTATCAACGAAATAGTTGAGGAGCGCCCATTCAAGACGCGCGCCCATTCCGCGATAGATCCAGAAGCCGGATCCGGAGAGCTTCGTACCGCGATCGTAGTCGATAAGACCGAGATCGGTACAAAGATCAACGTGGTTTTTGGGCTCAAAATCGAACTTGTGAGGCTCGCCGAAATAACGAAGCGGCTCGTTGTTCTCTTTTCCGCCGGGTTTTAGGTCGCGGTCGGGAAGGTTGGGGAGTCCGAGCATAACGCCGGCAAGCTCTGCTTCGACTGCCTTGATCTTTTCGTCGTTAGCCTTCGCCTTTTCGGAGAGCTCCTTCATCTGCGCGAAGATCTCGCTCGTGTCTTTTCCTTCCTTTTTATATTGAGGGATCATTTTCGAGGTCTTGTTCTGCTCTGCTTTGAGCGCCTCGGTTTCGGTGATGAGAGCTCTGCGCTGGGCATCAAGCTCGAGAATGCGAGCGATGTCCTCTTTCGCGTCCTTGCCCTTTATAGCAAGTCTTTCAATGACCTCTTGCGGATTTTCCTTGATATATCTGATGTCTAACATGGTATTTGCCTTTCATATTTCCTTTATTTGTTAATATTGTTTATTATTGGAATTATATTTCGTCGTCAAAAATCGACTTTCCACAAAGCGTAACGAGCAGTGCTTCGAGGTCGCGGTCGTCCGAGAATTCGATTTCGAGCTTCTTCGCTCTCTTGCCGCTAACGATCTTGACTCTTCTGCCAATCGACTGTCTGACCTTCTTTTCCAGGATCGCGACGTAGTCGGGCTCGTCGTCATTTTTCTCGATAACTGTGGGGTTTTTGACAACCTTCGGCTTGTTCAGACGACGAACGAGCTCTTCGGTGTCGCGCACCGAAAGTCCGCGCGCTGCGACGTCGGAAGCAACCTCGGCGATGAGATCCTTGTTGTCAAGACCGAGCAGTGCGCGAGCGTGTCCTGCGCTCAGCTTGCTCTCGGCAACGAGAGTAGAAACCTCTTCGGGAAGGTCGAGAAGTCTGAGCGAGTTCGTTATCGCCGTTCTGCTCTTCCCTACTCTCTGCGCCACACTCTCCTGAGTAAGACTGTACGTTTCGATTAGCGTTCTGTAAGCGAGCGCTTCTTCAATCGCGTTCAGGTTTTCTCTCTGAATGTTTTCAATAAGTGATATTTCGGCAGTTTTGAGATCGTCCGAGTCCATAACTATCACAGGCACCTCTTCAAGTCCTGCGAGCTTGGATGCTCTCCATCTGCGCTCTCCTGCGATTATCTCGTAAAATCCGCCGATCGTCTTTCTGACGACTATCGGTTGGATAAGCCCGTGCTCTGCTATCGAGCGCGCGAGCTGTTCAAGAGCATCGCTGTCAAAAGTTTTTCTCGGTTGGTCGGCTCTCGGGCGGACGTCCGCAAGTCTGACAAGACTCGTGGATTCCTTGGTTTCGCTCTCAATGTTCTCAAAGTAGAGCGATTCAAGCCCTCTTCCAAGCCCTTTTTGCTTTGCCATAGGTATTGCTTCCTTTCGTCTTTATATCTGTCTTTTCGACAAATTATCCCGTAACTACGGGAAATTATATTCTCTTCATAAGCTCGGAGGCGATCTTCTCATAAGACGCCGCGCCCTTTGAGTGCTTGTCGTAATAGAGTACGGGTTGTCCGTAGCTCGGAGCCTCGCAAAGGCGGACGTTGCGCGATACTGTTTCTTTGAAAAGTTGATCCTTGTAGTATTTTTTGATCTCTTCGAGCACTGATTTTGCAAGATTGAGCCTCTTGTCGTACATCGTGACGAGTATTCCGGTGATTTCGAGGTCCTTGTTATAAAGCTTTTTGACCTGTCTGAGCGTCACCGAAAGCTGAGAAAGCCCTTCGAGCGCGTAATATTCGCAGACCATCGGGATTATTACCCCGTCGGCGGCGGCGAGCGCGTTGAGCGTCAGTAGTCCGAGTGAAGGCGGACAGTCTATAATAATGTAGTCAAACTGCTCTCTTAGCGGATCAATTGCGGTTTTGAGCTTGAAAACACGGTCGTCCTCGTCAACAAGCTCGGGTTCTGCGCCTGCAAGCGACATGTTCGACGGAATGATCCAAAGATTTTTGAACTGTGTCTGCACTACCGCATCAGATGCGCTGCAAAGCCCTGAAATTACCTCATAGACGGTGTTTTCCGAGCTTTTTTTGCTTATTCCCACTCCGCTTGTCGCATTTCCCTGCGAATCAAGGTCGCAAAGCAGAACTTTCTTTCCTTTTTTGCCAAGCCAAGCGGCAATGTTAACCGCGGACGTAGTCTTGCCCACTCCGCCTTTTTGGTTGGAAAAAGCGATAATTTTACCGAGATTGCCCATATCGTCGGCTCTCCCTTCGTTTTATTACTAAAATTAAGCGCATTTTACGCTTAGCTTATTATAGCACCGATTACACCGTTTTGTCAATATCTTTTCGCAGACTTATGCGCTTTTTTAAAGAAAAAGCGATGTTTCACGTGAAACAGTCGAAAATTGACCTTTAAAGAACGTTTCACGTGAAACAACCGCTCGTTTGACAATATTTGCTACGTTTCACGTGAAACAATCGCAAAATCACGCTGTCGGCTTTCGCTCGTGAGTCTTTGGTATGGTTATGACTATCTCTATTGAGTTTTCGTTGTCGTTTCTGACGCTCGTGGCTACGATCCCTGCGTTTTTCATTGATTTAACCGCTTTGTCGATCGTATTGCAAAAAATACGTATGTCTTTGATGTAATATTTGGTTTTTTGTGTGATCTCGCGCTTTTTATCAGCGTTTTCCTCGGATCTCACGCGTTCACAGAAGATCTCGCTCTCGTGGACGTTCATAGACTGCTTTATTATCTCCTTTAACGCTAAAACGCGCTTTTCGCCGTTTTCGATACGTAAAATCGCGCGCGCGTGGCGTTCTGTGAGGCGGTTTTCGCTTATAAGCTCGCGTTCTTCGGGCGAAAGCCTTAAAAGGCGAAGCTTGTTTGCTATGTTGGATTGGCTCGTCGAGAGCTTTTCTGCGAGATTTTCCTGCGATATAGCGTATTTTTCTATCAGTTTTTTGAGCATAGCTGCATATTCGAACATACTTAGTTCCTCGCGCATAATGTTTTCGATCAGTGCCATTTCGCCGGATTCGTTATCGGTCATTTCGATAATTCGCGCGGATATGGTGCGTAAGGATAGCATTTTTACCGCTCTGAGCCGTCTTTCGCCTGCAATAAGCTCAAAATAACTGCTTCCGTTTGATTTTGTTATCATTCTGACGCTTATAGGTTGAAGGAGTCCGTGCTTTCTGATCGAATCTGCGAGCGCGGCGAGCGCAACCTCATCGAAATTCTTACGCGGCTGCATCGGATTGGGGATAATAAGCGAAACGTCGATGTCATAGATCTGATTTTTCTCATAGCGCGACTGCGAGGGAAGGGAAGAGTCTTTTTTCTTGTCCTGCGCTCCTTTTCTCGGTTTTATTGTGAATAGCTTTTTGTTTTCTGTTTTCGGCATATCTTTCTTCCTTTCAATAATATATTATCGGAGCTCGTCCGTAAAACAATTTTATCAAAAGGGAAGTGCGAATACATACGAATACTGTCGACGGGAAATAATTTTAGGAAATAATGGCAAAAAACGAGAAACACACGGACGAGTGGTAATATTTGTGGTGCTTGTGGGGATCATATCCCCTTAATATTTGTGATTATAATCCCCATAATAATAAATGTCAAGGAGGTTTTGGATTTATGATAGTTTTTGATAAGCTTTGGAAAACGATGAAGGAAAAGGGAGTTTCCACGTATGTTTTGCGAGAAAAGTGCGGTATTGACAGTAAAACCGTCCGCCGACTCAAAGCGAACGACAACATAGAAACCAAAACGCTTGATAAGCTTTGTGCCGCGCTCGACTGCAAAATAGAGGATATTGCGGAATTTATAAAGGACTGAACACAAAAGACCTGCCACACGGCAGGTCTTACGTTTTTTAGCTTTTTAAAACAGATCTCGGATCAAAAGAGAGCCTTTAAAGCAGGGGAGAGAAGAGTCGCAGAACGAGTCTGAACACCTTTTTGTAAAGCGGCGTCTTTTTGCACCAGGTGCGAGTTATCTCCTCACATTTTTCCACGTTTGAGAGGAAGCTTTCCTTAATATCCGCTACCGCCGAGCTGCCGTAGAGCCAGACCGCGCATTCGTGGTGCAGACAGAGGCTTCTGAAATCGAGATTGATCGTTCCGCAAACGGCAAGAGAGTCGTCGCACACGAAGGTCTTGGAGTGCAGAAAGCCGGGCTTGTATTCATATATTTTTATGCCTGCGCTGACAAGCGTTTCGTAATAGGAGCGCGAAAGCGAATGAACCGGCGGCTTGTCTGGAATTCCGGGAGTCATGATCCGCACGTCAACACCCGATTGTGCGGATCTTTTCAGAGCGCTTATCATCTGATAACCCATTGCAAGATATGGCGTGCAGATATAAATATATTTTTTCGCCTGCGAGATCATATTCAGGTAAACGTCCTCGCCCACCTGATACTCATCACACGGCGAATCGGTGTAGGGAATGACGAATCCGTCGCTTTTTATATCATCAAAATATCCCACAGGTGCGGCGAAATCTTCGGTTTTTGTCTTTTTGAGAGTCAGATAATCCCACATTGATATAAACATCGCCGTAAAGCTTGCGACTGCCTTTCCGCGCAGTCGGATACCGCAGTCGAGCCAATGCCCGAAGCGCTCTTTTTGATTGATATACTCGTCCGCGAGATTGATGCCGCCGGTGAAGGCGACCTTGCCGTCAACCACGCAGATCTTGCGGTGATCGCGGTTGTTGAAGCTGCTCGAAAGTACGGGTACGACTCGTCTGAAAACCACACATTTTATGCCGAGTGCGCGTAAAATTTTCGGATATTTGTGCGAGAGCGTGAACATACAACCCATATCGTCGTAGATCACGCGCACGTCCACGCCAGCCTTTGCTTTTTCGACCAGAATATCGAGTATCGTGTTCCACATAACGCCTTCCTCAATTATAAAATATTCAAGGAAGATGAATTTTTCGGCGCTTCTGAGAGTTTCGAGCAGATCGGGGAAGAGAAGATCTCCGAGTGGATAATATTTTGTTTCGGTTTTGTCGAAAGCACGCGCAGATGCGACGTTTTCAAGGTATTTTGCCTGTGAAAAAGCGTTTTCCGACAGATTTTCAATGGTTCTTGATATATTTTCGTCGGGCTTTGGAGCGTTCCTTCGTTCAAGTCGGGCAAGGCGGAGCATATCCGCCTTTTTTAGTGTGTTAACTCCGAAAAGAAGGTAGATGCAGATTCCAAAGATAGGAAACGCCATTATCACGACTATCCACGCGATCTTGTATGCAGGATTGTCGATACGCGCGATAAGGACGACGGTAACGATCGCACTGAGGAGTTCGAGCGCGAGATAAAGCCACCAGAACTGCATTCCGTAGTCGACGAGCGCAACGAGAACGAGGAAATTTATAAGAAATATTATTCCGAGGATAGCAAATCTTATGACCTGTTCGGAAATTCTCGGGCGTTTTTTGATTTTTTTATCTTTCATTGTTTCTCCTTTCTGATTTATTGGAAGGGAAAGGTGGTCCCGGCCCGCCGAGAGGCGGCGCAAAGCTACATTAACTTTGCACTTTGCACTTTAAACTTTGCACTTGTTAAAGCTTGTCAGGGATACTACTCATCCGTCTTGCCTTCGGCAATCCACCTTCTCTCGCAAGAGAAGGCTTACAGAGGTACATTTTGCTTCGCAAAATGGAATTATTAAATAGTTTATTATTATTTTTAGTAAAGTTTTTGAAGGGGTTTGGGGAAACTTTTTTCAAAAAGTTTCCCCAAGAAAAGTTTTTGAAGGTTCTTAGGGAACTTTTTACAAAAAGTTCCCTAAGCAAAAAGGGAAGTCTTTTTCAGACTTCCCTTGATGATTATGCTTTATACTCGTAGCCGAGAGTGAGCGCCTTGATATTGAAATCGAGAAGATCCTTGTGTCTTTCGGAAACGACCTTGCCGAGCGCCTTTTTTGCGCCGTCGAGTGTGATAAAATCATTCTTTGCGATCATATGACCGAGCATAATGATATTCGCAAGCGTTTTCAGTCCCTCTTCATCTGCAATTTTCGTTGCGGGAATGGGGTAGATCTCAACACCGTCACGCTTTACCTCGCCGTCGATAAGCGAGGAGTCGTAGAATATCTGTCCGCCCTTGCGGGTTTCATCGAGATATTTGTCAAGCGAAGGCTTGTTCATAGCTATAAGTATATCGGGATTTGAAACGATCGGCGAGCCGATGGGAGCATCGCTTACCGTAACACTGCAATTTGCCGTACCGCCGCGCATTTCGGGGCCGTACGAGGGAAGCCAGCTTACCTCGCGTCCGTCAAGAAGTCCCTCGTATGCAAGGAGCTTTCCTGCAAAGAGAACGCCCTGACCGCCAAATCCCGCGATAAGAATCTGTTTTGTCATAACAAAGCTTTTCCTTTCTGAACTTTCAACTTATTCTGCGTACTTATCTTTATATACGCCGAGCGGATAGTAGGGAAGCATATTCTCTTCAAGCCAGTTAAGAGCCTTTTCGGGAGTGAGTCCCCAGTTGGTCGGGCAGGTCGAGAGGACCTCGACGAGCGAGAAGCCTTTTCCTTCGATCTGATTTTGGAACGCCTTCTTTATCGCCTTTTTTGCCGCCATTACGTTCTTTACGTTGTTTACCGCAACTCTTTCAAGATAGGTCGCACCGTCAACCTGAGAGAGCATCTCGCAAACCTTTACGGGATAACCGACAGCGTTTACGTCGCGTCCGTAGGGCGAGGTCTGAGTTATCTGACCGGGAAGCGTGGTCGGAGCCATCTGACCTCCGGTCATACCGTAAATCGCATTATTTATGAAGATTATCGTGATATTTTCGCCTCTTGCAGCAGAATGTACCGTTTCTGCGGTACCGATGGCCGCAAGGTCGCCGTCACCCTGATAGGTGAAAACGATGCTTTCAGGGCAGGCACGCTTTACGCCGGTAGCAACCGCCGGAGCACGTCCGTGAGCCGCCTGAACTGCATCGCAGTTGAAATAATTATAAGAGAAAACCGAGCAACCGACAGATGCGATAGCTACCGCTTTGCCTCTTACGCCAAGCTCGTCGAGAGCCTCGGCGACAAGTCGGTGGACGATACCGTGAGTACAACCGGGGCAGTAGTGAAGAACTGCATCGGTGAGAGCCTCGGGCTTTTTGAATACGACTGCCATCAGTTTATACCTCCTGCTTCCTTGATCTTGGAAAGAACGTCCTCGAGCGTCGGGATCATACCGCCCGAACGGTTGCAAAGAAGAACCGGCTTCTTGCATCTGGTTGCAAGCTCGACGTCCTCAATGAGCTGTCCCATAGACATTTCGACCGAAACGAACGCCTTTACCTTGTCCGCCGCCGCGTTAAAGACCGCCTTGGGGAAGGGCCAGAGGGTGATAGGACGGATCATACCGACCTTGATACCCATTTTTCTCGCCTCGTCGATAGCGTTTTTACTTACTCTTGCCGCGATGCCGAATGCCGCGATGCAGATCTCGGCGTCCTCCATCATATATTCCTCGTACATTACCTCGTTCTTTTCGATCTCGGCGTACTTTTCGTATCTTCTGATATTGAACTGCTCGAGCTCCTCTGCCTGTAAGAAGAGCGAGTTGACGATGTTTCTAGGACGCTCTCCCGATCCGCCGCAGGCACACCAGGACTTGTCATAGCTCTCGATATCACCCATTTCGAGCGAAACGGGCTCCATCATCTGTCCCATGGTTCCGTCTGCGAGGATCATAGTGGTCATACGGTATTTTTCTGCAAGGTTAAAGCCCTTGAACACGAAAGATGCCATTTCCTGAACCGAAGAGGGAGCAAGAACGATCATATGGAAATCTCCGTGACCTGCGCCTCTGGTAGCGTGGAAATAGTCGGACTGCGAGGGCTGGATACCGCCGAGTCCGGGGCCGCCTCTCTGAACGTTTACGATAAGTGCGGGAAGGTCGCAGCCTGCGAGATAGGAAAGTCCCTCGCTTTTAAGTGCGATTCCGGGGCTTGACGACGAGGTCATAGCGCGTTTTCCGGTAGCAGCCGCGCCGATAACCATATTTATAGCCGCGATCTCACTCTCGGCTTGGAGAAAAACTCCGCCGATCTTGGGCATTCTTTTAGCCATATATGCGGCAACCTCGGTCTGAGGCGTTATAGGATAACCGAAATAGTGACGGCAACCTGCCATAATAGCGGCTTCCGCAAGGGCTTCGTTGCCCTTCATAAGTACCTTTTCTGCCATTTTACTTAAATCCTTTCTTATTTTTCGACCGTTATTACGCAGTCGGGGCACATCGTCGCGCAGAAAGCGCAACCGATACATTTTTCGCTGTCAACGACGGTTGCAGGGTGGTAGCCCTTAGCGTTTATCTTGTCGGAAGCGAGTTTTACGATCTTTTTGGGGCAAGCGCCGACACAAAGTCCGCAACCCTTGCAAAGCTCTTCTTTAAAAGTGACTTTTGCCATTTTCTTCATTCCTTTCTTTCGTAGGAAAATCGTTAAAATATATTTTACAACATATTTCCGCAATATTATATATACTAATTGTTAAATTTTCGCTTTTACATAAATTTCTATCGGAAAAGCGTTCGGTATTTCGTCCTTGACCTCGCCGCAAAGGTCTGTCAGAACGGTCGTCATAACTATCGGAAGTCCGCTGAGGCGAGAAACCTCGTCTGCATAGATGAGAGAGGACAAAACGTCCTCTTTCGTTGTGAGCGCACCGAGATTTGAGTTGTTTACGATGCCTGTAAACGGCATTTTGCAGGCGATCTCGATCTCGCGCATAACTTCGAGCGTGCTGAGAGCGTCCTTTGTGAGCGGACGGTAGCAGTTTATGACCGCGAGCATCTCAAAATCGTTCTCTTCGAGGATCGCAGGAGCGTATCTGCCCATAGCGAGTGCGCCTCTGTCATCTCCGCCGACGTCGATGATGGCGAAAATGCTCCTGTCGTCGGTCACCTTGTATGCCTCGGCGGGCAGCGCAGGGACGTCTACGTTTGTGTTCGCATAGGGTGAGCTTATAAGCTCAATTCCGTTTTCGGCAAGTATCTCGGACGAGTCCTTCGTGCGGTAATACGGATTTACGATGTCAAGGTCGGCAATCGTGACCTTTTTGCCTTCTTTTGCCTGCGAGAGCGCGTAATTTACCGCGATATTCGTCTTTCCGCTCCCGTAATGACCGGCAAATATTGTAATTCTTTTCATATTGTTCGGAAAACTTTTAAGAAAAGTTTTCCATACCTTTCAAAACATTTCCGCAGAAAAACTTTTTGTAAAAAGTTTTTCCGCACCTTTTCAAAAACTTTGCTAAAAATATAAAGTTTAATTAAAGTTTTTGAAGTTCTTAGGAACTTTTTTCAAAAAGTTCCCTATTGATTTACTTGTAAATCAATTTGAACCCTTCCAAAACTTTAATAGAAATATTATTTACCCTTGGTTTAACTCGTGGGAGTGATCTAAGGCGCGCCCGAACTCCTTCCGTCACGGCTACGCCGTGCCACCTTCCTCAAAGAGGAAGGCTTTAATAGGTTGCTTTGCGAAGCAAAGCTTCCTTAACTTTGAACTTTTAACTTTGCACTTTGCACTCTATTACAGTCCAAGCCTCTTCACCGCGTCCTCGCGCATTTTGTATTTGAGTATCTTTCCTGCCGCATTCATCGGGAAATCGGCAACGAATTCGATGTATCTCGGCACCTTGTGACGTGCGAGATGCTCGGTGATGTAGACTTTAAGCTCCTCGACGGTGAGGCTCTCACCCTCTTTAAGGATAACCTGAGCCATGATCTCCTCGCCGTAGCGCTTGTCGGGAACGCCGATGACCTGAACGTCCTTTACAGACTCGTGGGTAAGGATAAATTCCTCGATCTCACGGGGATAAATGTTTTCTCCGCCGCGGATTATCATATCTTTAAGACGTCCGGTGATGCGGTAGTTTCCGTCCGAGTCGCGGCAGGCTAGGTCGCCTGTGTGGAGCCAACCGTCGGCGTCGATTGCCGCCGCGGTAGCCTTGGGCATCTTGTAGTAGCCCTTCATTATGTTATATCCACGCGCTACGAACTCGCCGTTCACACCGTCGGGGCAGTCCTCGCCCGTTTCGGGATCGATTATCTTACATTCTACGTTCGGGAACGCCGAGCCGACCGTTTCGGTACGGGCTTCGAGGCTGTCGTCAACGCGTCCCATCGTACAACCGGGAGAAGCCTCGGTCTGACCGTAAACGCTTACGATCTCGCGCATATTCATTTCTGCCGCCGCGCGCTTCATAAGATCGGCAGGGCAGTTCGAGCCTGCCATAATTCCGGTTCTCATATACGAGAAATCGGTCTTTGCGAAGTCGTCGTGATTGAACATCGCGATAAACATCGTCGGAACGCCGTTGAAGCAGGTTATCTTCTCCTGATTTATGCAGGCAAGCGATGATTTCGGCGAGAAATACGGCATCGGACAGAGAGTTCCGCCGTGCGTCATCGTCGAGGTCATCGAGAGCACCATTCCGAAGCAGTGGAACATCGGTACCTGTATCATCATACGGTCACAGGTCGAGAGATCCATACTGTCGCCGATAAGCTTTCCGTTGTTGACTATATTGTAGTGTGTGAGCATAACGCCCTTCGGAAATCCCGTAGTTCCCGATGTATACTGCATATTTGCAACGTCGTGAACGTCTACTGCCGCCGCGCGTCTGCCGACCTCTTCGGCAGGGATCTTCGAAGCAAGCTCGAGAGAAGCCTCCCAAGTGAGCGCGCCCTTCATCTTGAAGCCTACCGTTATAATATTGCGAAGGAAGGGAAGTCTGCTGCTGTGAAGAGGACTTCCGGGAGCGGTGTCCGCAAGCTCAGGGCAGAGCTCCTCCATAATTTCCTTGTAATCGGCGTCACGCCAACCGCGAGTCAGAACGAGCGTGTGCGTATCCGACTGACGGAAGAGGTATTCTGCCTCGTGTATCTTGTTTGCGGTATTGACGGTAACGAGCACCGCGCCGATCTTGACGCTCGCCCAGAAGGTGATGAACCACTGAGGAACGTTGGTTGCCCAGACTGCGACCTTGTCGCCCTTCTTTACGCCGAGCGCAATAAGCGTGCGCGCGAAGGTATCGACGTCATCTCTGAACTGCGCGTAGGTACGGGTATAATCGAGAGTTGTATATTTGAAGGCGTACTGATCGGGGAAGAGCTCTACCATCTTGTCGAGCACCTGAGAGAAAGTGAGATCGACGAGCGAGTTCTTCTTCCATACGAAGCGTCCTGTTTTTGATCTGTTGTAATAGAGCTTCTGCTCGGCAGATGCGCGCGAGGTGTATCTGCTCATATAATTTATATAATGAGGAAGCACGATGTGCGGACTGTCGATAAAATTCAGATGCGCAGGCGGACACTCAAAGGATATGAAGCGGTCGTAATCGAGCGAGGAAAGCGCGAGCATAACGTCGTCTATCGGCATATCGCCCTCGCCGAGCAGGCAGAAGCGAATCTTCGAGTTTTCGACCACAGAGTCTTTGAGATGCACGTGTCTGATATACGCGCCGAGATTTTTTACCGTAGTATCGGCTTCTTCGCCGCAGACACGGTAAGGATAGGTAACGTCCCAGAGTGCGGCAAGACTGTCGCTTGTATAGGTGTTGAGAAGCGCCGCAAGGCGAGCGGTGTCCGCATAGACTCCCGATGTTTCAACAAGCAGGGTGACCTTCGCGTTTTCTGCGACGGGAAGAACTCTTCTTATAAGAGCCTTGACCGTGCCGTCAAAGCTGTCCGAGTCGGGCGTATCGACTGCCGCGCGGATACGGACGTAGGGCGAGCGGACCTTTGATGCAAAAGAGATACATTTTGAGATCTCCTCAAAAGCCTCGTCTGCGCTCTTTTCGTCTGCGATGTCGCTTATCGAGTCAACGCAGGAGATAGAGAGCTTTGCCGACGCTATTTTTCTCGCACTCGACGAGATATATTCGTCCGAGAAGGGAGCTCCCGATGCACTGAGCGCGGCGTCGGAGATGTTATGAAGCTCGATACCGTCGTATCCGAGATCCTTTGCCGCACCGAAAAGCGTGGCAAAATCCGAACTTATCTCCTGATTTGAATTTATCCAACCGTTTGTGGAAAATGAAATTTTTATAGGCATTTTCTTTCTTTGGAAAACTTTTGAGAAAAGTTTTCCATACCTTTCAAAAGATTTTTTGGGAAAACTTTTTGCAAAAAGGTTTCCCAAACCCTTTCAAAAACCTTGATAAAATATAAAAGTTAAATTGAAGTTTTAGAAAGTGTGCGAGAAGCGATCTGCTCGCAAATTGTGTTCGGAACAGAAGATCTGCATATCAGCAGTTTTCGTCGTAAACTATCTTGTTGAGGGCACTTACGTAAGCGCGGAGAGCCGCACCGACGATGTCGGTCGAAACACCCTTGCCCGAATAAAGCTTTCCGGCAGCTCTGAGTCTGACGATTGCCTCGCCGACCGCCTCTCTGCCTTCGGTGACAGCCTGGATCTGGAAGTCGTCAAGCTCGAAATGATGTCCGATTATCTGCTCTACTGCGAGGAATGAAGCGTCAACAGGACCGTTGCCTTCGCTGATACCCGTGATCTGCACGTTGTCCTTTTCAAGAACGACACGCGCGGTCGATCCGATGAGATTTCCGCTTGTAATAACGTAATTTGCCATTCTGTAAATCGGGGGAACTTGGAGAGCCGCCGATGCAACTATGGCGTCAAGGTCGCGAGATGTCACGAGCTTCTTTGAAGCAATTCTCGAAAATGCCTCGTAAACCTTGACGACGTCGTCGTCCGAGAGATCGTAACCGAGCTCCTCGACCGCACTTCGGAGAGTGGGAAGATCTGTGTCCGCTCCGAGCGATGCGCCCTGCGCGGAAGCTCCTACGCGGTTGTCAAATGCGCTACCCGATTTTTTGTCCTTTATCATAGACTCGATCTGCGCGCAGATCTTGCCGAGATTCATAGTGTTTGCCGAGATTTCGATGCCGTACGCCTCGCCTTTTACGCCGACGGCGTCCGAAAACGCCTTGACCGAGGGGAGATCCGCACCGATCACCGAGGTTCTGACCTCGGTAGCACCCGCCGAAATCGCCTCGAAGAGCGAGGCATTTGCATATTTTAATTTGTCCGAGCAGATAACCGATACCGAAACGCCCGAAAGCGCGGGAATATCCGCAAAAAGCTTTTTCACAAATCCGCCGAACTCCGAGGGGAGCATATCTCCTGCGGTGTCGCAGACTGTGATCGTCTTTGCACCTGCCTCGATGGCGGCGTTTACTGCCGAGCAAACGAACTCGTATTCGCCGCGGCTTGCATCAAGAGCTTCAAACTCAACGTCAGAGCAAAGAGAAGCGGCCTGCTTTACAGAGTCGCTTATGAGATTTATCATATCCGCAGGCTTTTTGCCGCAGGTGTATTCCATCTGTACGGGAGAAACGGGAAGCGAAACGGTGAGTCTTGCGTTCTTTGCGCCCGATATTGCCGCCGCAACGGCCTCGATCTCGGCTTTGTCCGCGCCTACCGTGCAGGCGAAAACCGCGTCTGTGAATGTCGCTGAAAGTGTGCGGATCGCAAGCAGATCTACCTTTTCGTCGGTTATTTTACCAAAATTTACAACGTCTGCGCCTGTTTCTCCGAGAAGCTTTGCAATTTCAAGCTTTTCGCGGAAGCTGAGTCCTTCGCGAGTGAGAGTTGCGTCCGAAATTCTGATTTTTTTCATTTGTTTGAGTTCCTTTCCTCATTTATCTGATTTTTCGACAGAATACGGATATACCGGAAAATAAAAAGTCCCCCGGAAATTCCGAGGGACGATAAACATCAAAAGGTTTACCGCGGTACCACCCATCTTATCGAAAACTTGCGTTTGTCGATCACTTTTCAGGCTCTGTCAAGCCTTCCGCTACGATAACGGGGCGCTCCGTAGTCGCTTATTTTTTGCCTTTAAAGCAAACCTTCGGCGGCTCTGCTCCGGAATGAGATCGTACGTTTTGTTCTATCGGCTCGCAGCGTCCGCCGACTCTCTGGAAGAAGCTTATTTCGTACTGTTTTCCTTCATCGCATTTAAAAATTAACTAAGTGACTATAATAATACCTCTTTTTCTCGCAAATGTCAAGGGGTTTTTAAAATTTTTTTATTTTTGTGCGCGCTCTAACCGATCCCTGCGATGTAGGTTCATTGATTTTAATTTTTCCGCTTTGCGGAGCAAAGCTTCCTCAACTTTGAACTGAGGTTTGCATAGCAAACCGTTATGCGATGCCAACGGCATCGGGTTTTGCCCTTTGCCCTTTTTTGCTTTTCGCGGTCGAAAATCCGCATCTATTGTCGAAATGCCCAAAAATCCGATAAAAAACAAGCCAAAAGATGTTGACAACTACCAAAAAATATGTTATACTATAAGTGCAAAAGGAATATCCTTTTGTAATATATAGCAAAGGTGGTTCTGATATGAAATTCACAATTGTCGGAAAAAAGACCGAAGTGCCGAGAGGACTTTACGAGATCGTAGAAAAGAAGCTTTCAAAGTTCGATAAGTTCTTTAAAGACGGAGCGGAAGCGTCAGTCGCGATACAAAATAAGCACGGACTTGAAACCTTGGAGCTCACGATCGTGAGCGGCGGTACGATCTACCGAAGCGAAAAATCTGACAAGACCTACCAGAACGCACTCGACGACGTTATCTACTCAATCGAGCGTCAGATCAGAAAAAACAAGACCAGACTTGAAAAAAGACTGCGCGAGGGAGTCTTCGTCAAGGGCTCGGACAGCTATATTCCGATTGACGACACCCAAGAGGACGAAACGATCGGCGATTTCAAGGTCAGAATGAAGTATTTTAATCTGAAACCGATGTCGGTAGACGAAGCCATTTTGCAGATGATCCTTCTCGATCACAAATTCTTCGTATTCAGAAACGACGTTACCGAGGAAATAAACGTGGTTTACGTCAGAAACGACGGCAACTACGGTTGTATAGTTCCCGAAAAATAAATAAAACCGAGGGTAAACCCTCGGTTTTTCCGTTATTTTATACGTCTTTCGGGATCTTGGCGATTTGCTCAGTTGCAGCCGCAGCCACAGCCGTTTCCGCAGCCGTTGTTGTTGCATCCGCAACCGGTGTTGTTGCATCCGCAGCCGTTGCAGCTATTGAAAAGAAGAATAGCGGCAATGATAATGAGCCAAGTGGTGGAATCTTCGAAGAGATTGCAAAGGCAGTTCATATTAGGTCCTCCTACATTTTAAAATTTCGGGATTTTATTTAACCTCCGTTCTGCCTTTCAGCGAGGGCGGAGCTTTTTTTATCCTTCCCTATATTATAGTATGAAGAGAGCCTTAAAGTGTTCCGTCTTTTATTTCAGTTCAAGACTGTCGGAAAGCAGAAAATCGTGAGCCATCGCGGTATCCGACATCGGAATTGATACCGAAGCGCCGCATTTTTCGCAAAAAACGCGCAAAGTATCTTCTATAATTTCAAACTGATAATCTGCGACTGCACTCGTCGGACAGTTACATTTGATCTTTCCCTCGTCCTCGAGCTCGCAGATGGTGTATCTGATTATGTCGTCTATGCTCGCGTCGAACGGATCGGCAGAGTCGTTATGCTCGCGTATATCGTCGAGTGTGTCGAGTCCCGCGTCTTCGAGAAGCGTGTTAAGCTCCTTCGTCGCCTCGTCGAGAGCGTTCGTGACCGCGTCCTTGGTTCCGACAAAGCAGAGCGGAAGTCCGCTTACCGTACAGGAGAGCGTGAAAACGCCGTCGCGCGAGAAGAAGGTGTTCTGACCTATCGTATAAACGGGAGGCTTCGGGCAGACGAGGCAGGGAACGGTCAGACGGAGTCTTTTGTCCGAGGTGCGCGAGATGTGAAGCTCGCTTCTGCCGCAGGAGCATTTAAGCTTGATAAGGTCGCCCGAGAGCGCAAACGCGCCGACGACGCTCATAATTCCCGAGCCGCAGTCGGGGCATCTGTAAGCAATTACCGTTTCTTTTGGAGAAAGTATCATAATTTAGTAAAAGTCCTTTTTAGTGAGTTTTTTAGTCGAATTTAACGTACGGCGGAGTTTTCAGGTCGGGGCTTAGCTCCGCAGGAAGAAGCTTTTTGAAGTTTACCGCCTCAACTGCCACGTGAGAGTCGTATACGGTCATATCAAACACGCTTGCCTCTCTGTCGGGATTTCCGACACAGTAGCCGACGAGCGAAAGAAGCTTTGCATTTTCAATGTCAACGTCCGAGAAAACGAGGCGTCTGTAATGATAAACGAATCTCTCGTCGGTGAGGTAAACGTAGTCCGAATAGGTTTTTTCGCCGCCGCGAAGCTCAAAAACGAAGAGCTCGGTCGCGCCCGGATCAAGCGAGTATTTTTCACTGTACTTCTTTTCGCAGGTATCGTTGTAGCGCAGGGTTATTATAACCTCTCTCGTTTCCTTTACATACATAAAGTTACTGACCTTGAAAAGACCGTCCTCGGACAGATCGGAATAGCTTACCGTTTCGGAAACCTCTCCGTTTTCGTCGTAAAGAGTATATCCTTTAAGCTCCTGTGTATATACCGAAATTCCGCCCTTTTCATCGTATGCGGCGATGCTTTTTTCGGTCCAGACAAAGCTTTTTGCAAGGGAAGTGTCGTTGGATATGAAAATTCTGAAAAAGAGAAGCGCATATACGAGCACTATAAGTGCATAGGCGATATATTTGAGCACCTTGCCTACCGAAAAGCCTTTTTTCTTTTCGGGCTCCTCGGGAAAATAATCGTATTCCATAGTGGAATAAGACATATACCTCATCTCCTTTTCTGCATTTCGCTTTTGCTAAAACACGGTCGCGTACAATAATATTATCACATAAAACAACTTTTTTCAAGATTATTTTAAGCGAATTTATAAATTTCGTATTGCAAAACAGTATATATTGTGTTAAAATATTTGGGTTAAACCATTTAACGAAAGGAATTTAGTTTATGCAGTATAATATATCCGAAAAACTCGCAAATATGAAGCCCTCTGCAATAAGAGAGATATTCAAAAGCCTTACCGACCCCGAAATAATCGCGTTTGCGGCAGGAAATCCTGCGGCGGAGTCCTTTCCGTCCGAAAAGCTTGCCTCGCTTGCTTCCGATATTTTCGCAAACCGCTCCTCGCAGGCGCTCCAATACGGAATTACCGAGGGCTATCCGAAGCTCAGAGAGCAGATAACCTCACGTCTTGAAAACCGTTTCGGCATAAAGCGCGAGGGTAACGGCGTTATGATCGTTTCGGGCGGTCAACAGGGACTTGAACTCACCTGTAAGGTGATGTGTAACGAGGGCGACGTCGTTCTCACCGAGGATCCTTCGTTCATCGGCGCGCTCAACGCCTTTCGCTCGAACGGCGCAAAGACGGTCGGCGTCGAGATGGAGGACGACGGAATAAATGTCGAAAAGCTCAAAGAAGCGATAAAGGAAAATCCGAGGGCGAAGATACTTTATCTTATCCCGACCTTCCACAACCCTGCGGGAACGACGATGTCGCTCGAAAAACGCCGCGCAGTCTACGAGATCTGCCGCGAGAGCGGACTTCTCATAATTGAGGACAACCCGTACGGCGAGCTCCGCTTTGCAGGGCAGGAGATCCCGACGATCAAGAGCTTTGACGACGCGGGAATCGTAGTATACTGCGGATCCTTCTCGAAGATCCTTTCGGCAGGTATGCGCGTAGGATTTCTCAGCGCGCCCGAGGCGGTATTCCAGAAGATCGTAGTTGCAAAGCAGGTAGAGGACGTTCACACGAACCAGTTTTTCCAGATGCTCTGCGCCGATTTTACCGAAAAATACGGACTTGACGAGCATATCGACAGCGTTCGCGCGCTCTACCGCGATAAATGTGCTCTTATGATGCGCGAGCTTGATAAAAATATGCCCGACTGTGTGAAATTCACACGTCCGGAGGGCGGACTTTTCGTATGGTTGACTCTCCCCGAAAGCATTGACCTTTCGAGCTTTGTCAAGAAAGCCCTCGAAAAGAAGGTTGCGGTCGTGCCCGGAACGGCGTTTTCGCCTGCCGAGAGCGAGATCTCGCACTCCTTCCGTATCACCTACTCCACTCCGACCGAGGAGCAGATCGTTCGCGGAATCAAGATCATTTCCGATATTATAAAGGAAATGCTTTAAAATACAAAAAAGAAAGCACCTGTTTACACAAAAGCGTGTGAACGGGTGCTTTTTTAGGTTTGCTCCGCAAACCTAAGTACAAAGTGCAAAGTGCAAAGTTCAAAGTTCAAAGTTAATGTAGCTTTGCTCCGCAAAGCGAATTATTAAATGCGGGTCGTCGGGGCGCCGACCCCTACGAGGAACATTTTTATTTTGTTTAATAAATTCATTTTGCGGAGCAAAATGTACCTCTAAAAGGCTTCCCCGGCGGGGGGGGAAAACCGATGCCGTTGGCATCGCTTGGCTATTTGCTCTGCAAATAGCGAGGGATCGGCGGTAGGGGGCGGCGCCTACGACGCCCCGTTTTAATAAATTCATTTTTTCATTTTGCGAAGCAAAATGTACCTATATTAGCCTTCTCCTTGAGGAGAAGGTGGCGCGTAGCGACGGATGAGGTGGACTCTGTTAAGCAAAATTCGAAGGACTTAGCAAGTACAAACACACGAAAACGCGCCGCTTTGCGGTGGGCCGGGACCTGCGAAGATGGTTGATAAATCAAATAAAAAACTTTTTGTGCAGAGATTCGCGCAGAGGTCGGCAGATTGCGATGGTCAGCAGCATCGCGCCGATGAGCGTGAATGCGACCGTCGGATAAAACGACCAGATGAAGGTGTCGCGAAGCTTAAAGGTCAGATTTATGAAAAATTCAACGAATATCATTATAACTCCGAGCGCTATCGACGCTCCGCCGAAAATGTAGAGGTAACCGCGTTTGAGCGCGGCACAAAGGATAATGACGGCAGATGCAAGTCCGCCTGCCATAAGAGTTATCGGAAAAGCGAGGGTGAAAAACCAGTGACCGCCGCTTGCAAAGCTTATATACCAGAGGTAAAGACCGATGCAGGCGAAATCGACCGGCGCAAAAATGATCGGGTGCGGACGAAGAAACCACATCGGCAGGACTATTATAATATAGGTAAGAAGAATAGCAAACGCCGCGTAGCCCGACCATGTTATTTCTCCCGTGATACTGAAATCGCATATCGGCGTCAGTATAAAAGGAATGGCGAAGAGCATCGTTGTTATGAAAAGCACACCCATTCGACTGACCTCTTCCTTGGGGTGATTGTTTTTCGGATAAGTCGGCTCTGCCTCACCGCGCACGATGTCGGGGTGATAGGCACGCGTGCCGCAAAGCGGACAGTTCTTTTCGGTGTCGGCAAGCTCGACTCCGCATTTTGCACAGTACATATTATTTTTTTCCTTTCGTTTCTCTTTGGTTGCTTTCGACCTTGACCTTTACGCCAAGCTCCTTCAAGACCGCGTAAAGATGCCGCTCGAATATCGGCTCGCGAATGTTTCTTATGATATTCATAACGAGCGTGTCACCGTAGGTTATGACTCCGCAGTTGTGATGCTTTGTGGACTGTATTCCGAGCACGAAATCCATTCGCTCGATATATCCCGACATCTCCTCGGGAACCCTTACAAGTCCGAGATTTGAAAGCGTCATACAGGACTTTTTCTCTCCGACTGCACTGAAAACCGCCTTCATTATCGGGTTTTTGATAAACAGAGGAAGAATTTTTATCGCAAATATCCTCTCGCTTCTGATGTTATTGGTGATTTTTTTGCTCATCTGCTTCTTTGTGACGGCGAGCCCCAACTGATGGTGCACCGACTCGCAGATCTCCTCGAACGAGTATTCTCCGAGCCGCGGATCTATCGAGGGCGTTGCATACATCACGAAGTTTCTGAGCGAGCGCGAGTCGAACATTTTGCGGAGATTTACCGGGATCAGTATCTTTGCAGGCTTCATTTTTCTGCGCCTGACGCCGAGCTCCTTCTGAATGTTGATTATCGCAAGCAGGGCGGCAGAGGTAAGGAAGGTGTTTGCGGTCACTCCGTAGTTGTGCGCGAGAGATCTTATCTCGCTCGCACTCATAATAAGAGCGGTGTCGGTGAGGAAGCTGTCCTCTTCGCGCGTGCCGCGGATCTTGTACGCGGTGTCGGCGTTTCTGCTTTCTCCGACATCTCCGCTCGCGCGCTGAAAGCTATCCTCGAGCTCTGCCTCCGAGGGCTCTTCGAGTCTGTCGAGAACGCCGTCGGTCGCAGGAATATCGACGTTGTATTTTTCTTGCAGGTATTCCGCAAGCAGTGTTTTAAGGAATATAAGACCGCCGTTTCCGTCGGTGATCGAGTGGAAAAACTCGATAGCCACGCGCTTTTTGTAAACGAGCACGCGGAAGGCGCATTTTTGCAGCTTCTCAAAGGGCATACGCGAAAGAGGGAAGCTGCGCTCGTCCATTATTTCGGGCGCGTGGGGGATCTCTTCGAGATAGTACCAGAAAAATCCGGTTCTGATACGGACGGCGATCGAGGGAAAACGGCGAACCGTGACGTCAAGCGCGGATTTGAGCAGATCTCTGTCGATCTCCTCGCAGAGAGTTGCCGAGATGCGAAACATATTTACCCAAGTCCTGCTTCGCGCGGCAGGGTAGATCTTCGCCGCGTTGTCAAGTCGCATCCAACGTAGCTTTTCGGGCGGTGGGAGCACCGTTCTGAGAAATGCGTTCATACGGTCGAAGTCGCTCGCGTACTCCTTCATACAAAAGAGCGGATAGACGTGCCACATTCCGCTCGTGACGATCATCTGACATCTTGCTCCCGATGATACGAGCTTGTCGTGTAAAAGGACCGAATCGTCGAGCAGAAGCTCGTCGCCGCCTGCGAAAATAAGAGAGGGCGGCATACCCGTCAGATCTCCGAAAAGCGGAGAAACGAGCGGATTTGTTTTTAAAAGGTGATCGCTTCCCGCGTCGCAGGGCGAGTCGGGCGAGCCGTGGATATAGCAGTTTGCATAGTAGGCAAGACGCTCTTTTTCGAGCGACGGATCGACCTCTTTGTTCCTTTCAAAGCTCTCGCCCGAAAGGGTGAGGTCGCTCCAAGGCGAAATTGCGATAATTCCGGCAGGAAGGGACAATTTTTCCTGCATAAGCCTCAGACAGAGCGAGTAGCAAAGACCGCCGCCTGCGCTCTCGCCGCACAGAATGATCTCGGACGGCGAAAATCCGTTTGAAAGAAGATATTTGTAGGCTTCGAGTGCATCGTCAAGTGCCGCAGGAAAGGGGCTTTCGGGCGCGAGGCGGTATGCGGGGGCAAATACCTTTATCGAGCATTTCGAGGCGAGAACGGTCGCAAAGCCGCGCGCGTATTTGAGGTCGCCGCAGGTAAATCCACCGCCGTGAAGGTATAAAATAACGCTGCGCGAGGTCTGGTCGGTCGGTGTTATCTTGGCGCAAGAAAATTTATCGAGCTTTATTTTTTCGTATTTCGTTTCGCTTTTATACGAGGACGCCATAAGCGCGCCAAGACGCGCCTGTCCTTTTCTCGTTCGTTCGAGCGAGCAGGAGGACACGAACGGCTTGAATAAAAGCAGTTGTGTTTTTATAAAATCAGAGGAAAATTCCATATTAAGGAGAGATCCTTTCTTTGCATTTGCTATCGTACTATATTATTATAACGGCAAAAGGCGGTATAATCAAGTCGCTTGTGTTTTGAGTGTGTGAATTTTAATCGGAAGGCGGCGAACGCCGCTTAAAGTGCAAAGTTCAAAGGGCAAAGTTCAAAGTTAAGGTGCATTTTCCTGCGGAAAATGAATTTATTAAACAAAATAGAAATGTTCCTCGTAGGCGCCGCCCCCTACCACGGGAATTTCAATTCCGCTCGTATTTGATAACTTGCTTTGCGGAGCAAAGCTACATTAACTTTGCACTTTGCACTTTGCACTTTACACTTTATTTAAGCTCTCTGCTATCCATAACTATCGTTACAGGGCCGTCGTTGAGAAACTCGCAGAGCATGTCTGCACCGAACACGCCGCGTCCGACCTCACCGGGAATGAGTCCTTCAAGGAGCGCGCAGAAATATTCGTATAATTCGTTTGCCTCGTCGGGTGCCGCCGCGCCGAAATAATCAGGACGGTTGCCCTTTACGTAATTTGCAAGCAGAGTGAACTGCGAAATGACGAGCGCGGAGCCGCCTATATCGTTTACCGACAGGTTCATTTTGCCGTCACTGTCGCAAAAAATGCGAAGCTTCGATATTTTCGCCGCGAGCTTTTCGGCGTCGGCGCGAGTGTCGCCCTTTGCGACTCCGAGAAGGATCGCAAGACCGTGTCCGCATTTGCCGACCACCTCGCCGTCGACCGAAACAGAGGCGCGTGAAACTCTTTGAATAACTGCTATCATCGTCTGTAAAAATCCTTTCGTAAGTCCTTGTCAGTAGCTCTGAGTAGTAGATACCGCTCTCTTCCAGCGCGCGATGTGCTCGCCTCGCTTTTCCTCGGAGATCTCGGGAGAAAATTCTCTTTCGACCTCGCGCAGAGAGCAGAGATCGCTCCGGGAGATAAGACCTGCTCCGAGCGCGGCAAGCATAGCCGCTCCGAGCGCGGTCGTTTCTATGTTTTTCGGACGACTTACCGAAATTCCGAGAACGTCCGACTGAAATTGCATCATAAAATTACTGACCGAGGCACCGCCGTCAACGTATAGCCTGTGAATGGCGTTGCCCGAGTCCTTTTCCATCTCGCAGATCAGATCGTAGACCTGAAAGGCTATCCCTTCGAGCACCGCTCTGCAAACGTGAGCGCGCGACGAGCCTCGGGTGAGTCCGAGAATACTGCCTCGGGCGTACATATCCCAGTAGGGTGCGCCGAGTCCTGTGAATGCAGGAACGCAGGTGACTCCGCCGCAGTCGGGAACGCTCTCGGCGAGAGTGTCGACCTCGCTCGCGTGAGAGATCATTTTGAGCTCGTCGCGAAGCCACTGTATCGTGCTTCCCGCGTTGAAAACGCTTCCTTCGAGCGCGTATATAGTCTTGCCGCCGTAGCTCCAAGCCACCGTGGTTATCAGATTTTCCGAAACTACGGGGGTTTCTCCCGTGTTCATAAGGGTAAAGCAACCCGTTCCGTAGGTGTTTTTGACGTCGCCGAGATCAAAGCAGGTCTGTCCGAAAAGGGCGGCGTGCTGATCTCCCGCACAGGCGGTGACTCTTATAGAGTCAAGCTCGGCAGGTATTTTGTCGGACGCGCGGACAACGCCGAAATCTCCGCAGTTTTCAACAACCTCGGGGAGAATGCTTGCGGGAATTCCGAGTGTTTTGCAGAGCTTTTCGTCCCAACACTTTTTATGTATGTCGAAAAGCATAGTGCGCGAGGCGTTGGTTACGTCGGTCAGATGCCTGCCGGTCATATTCCAGATGAGCCAGCAGTCGATGGTTCCGCAGAGCAGATCTCCGCGCTCTGCCGCTTCTCTCGCGCCCGGAGTGTTGTCAAGTATCCATTTTATCTTCGTGCCCGAAAAGTAGGCGTCTATCGGTAGACCGGTGACGCTTTTGACGTAGGGCGTAAGACCGTCCGCTTTAAGCCTTTCGCAGATGCTTGCGGTGCGGCGGCACTGCCATACGATAGCAGGGCAGATCGGCTTTCCCGTCTGCCTGTTCCAGACGACGACGGTTTCGCGTTGGTTGGTTATACCGATGCAGTCCGGCTTTTTGCCGAGCTTTTTAATGCAGTCGCGCGCGGTTTCCATTTGTGTTGCGAGTATTTCGCACGCGTCGTGCTCAACCTCTCCCGGGTGAGGATAATACTGCGTGAGAGCGGTCTGAGCCGAGGCGAGAATGTTTCCTTTTTCGTCAAAAATTATCGAACGCGACGAGGTCGTTCCCTGATCAAGCGCAAGAATAAGCATAATGTTTTTCCTTTCGGATACTTTTATAATGATATTTTACCAAATTATACTTAAATTGTCAACAGAGCGCGGGCGGCGGACAAAATAAAAGGAAACTCTCCCTTGTTAGGGGAGAGCCACTTATTTTGACTTGTTGAAATTCCGACACCGTTTTGGGCTTCCCCAGCCGCCGAGGCGGCTGGGGAATATAGATTGCTGCGACCGTTCTCAATCAGCATGTATTTTTTCAATCATAACCTTGTCTGCCACAAGGTTGCTCGGAATCTCTCCGTCGGCAAATGACGATCCTAAGAACCACACGCGAAGACACTGTTTGTCTTCTGTGTCGCTTATCTGCCACTCGTATATAATTGCCCCGCTGCCAACCTCTTTGCCGCCGCTT
>JAZOSN010000043.1:0-11524 GCA_045657105.1 Eubacteriales bacterium | reverse complement strand
TGTAGGCGTAGAAGGCGTCCTTTTTATAAGAACGGTCGAAGGTGACAAGTCCCTTGTGGTTTTGTCCGTTCTCACCGCCCTCGGCTCTTGCATCGGCACCGAAATCAAACATATTCCATACGTGCGTTGCCCACAGATATTTTCTCGTAAAGAGCTGCTTAATAAGCTCCTCGTGATAATATGCCTGATATTCCTCGGTGTAGTCACCCTGCTTCGGGTCGCTCGTGTGCCAGTTGAGTGCCTCACAGCCGTACTCGGAGCATCCGATCGGAATGTTCGGGTGCATCTCGTGGAATTTATCGAACCAAGGTCCGTTCATAGAGGTATCTCCGCCGTACCAACCGAAGTAGTGGTTATAGCAAACTACGTCGGGAATCTGGAGATAGGGATCGTCCATCTTACACATCGAAACTGCCGCGATGGTGGTAAGACGGGTCTTATCCATCTCGTGAACGAGATCGTTAAGGATTCTGTGGTTTTCAAGAAGATCGTCATCCGAGCCACCGATAGAGATCTCGTTGGAGAGTCCCCATACGACTATCGAGGGGTGGTTATAGTTCTGCGCTACAAGCTCCTTCATCTGCGAGACAGTGTTCTCGCGTCCGCCGGGCATATGCTTTGAGATATAGGGGATCTCTGCCCAGATAACGAGACCTCGCTCGTCACAGAGATCGTAGAAATACTGATCGTGCTGATAGTGAGCAAGACGGATAGTGGTAGCTCCTACCTCACAGATAAGGTCTATATCCTCAACGTGATGCTCGGGAAGAAGCGCGTTACCTACTCCCCATCTGTCCTGATGGCGGGATACTCCGCGGAGAGGATATTCCTCGCCGTTAAGGATAAATCCGTTATCGGGATCGATCTTGAACGTGCGGCAACCGAAGCGGCTGCATACGTTATCAATTACCTCGTTGCCCTCGACGATCTCAACCTCACAACAGTAGAGATAGGGGTCCTTGCGGCCGTGCCAGAGGTGAACGTCCTTTATTTCAAAGACAACCTTAGTATCGTTTCCTTCGATCTTATAAAGCTCGTTTTCGTCCTTGTCGTAGATGGTGTAAACAAGCTTCTGTCCTTCCTTGATATTCTTAACGAATACCTCGACCTCAACCTTGGCGTCACTACCCTCAACAGTGGGGGTGATCATAAGTCCGGGTGCGCCGTAGTAATCAAGATCGAAATGCGCGTCGTTTACACAGACAATGTTTACGTCACGGTAGATACCGCCATAGAACGTGAAGTCTGCCATCTGAGGGTATACCGTGTCATTTACCGAGTTATCAACGATAAGAGCGATGTCGTTTTCGTCTGCGAGAGCTTCGGTGATGTTTACTCTCCAAGTCGAATATCCGCCGTCGTGATGTGCGAGAGCCTTGCCGTTAACGTAGAGGTCTGCCGACGAATTGGTTCCGCGAAATTCGATATAGTAAAGATCTGCCTCTGGAAGCTCTGCCTTCTTTATCGACTTCTTATACAGGCAAGATCCGCGGAAATAGTCGTTTCCGCCGTCCTGTCCGTCGATAGCGTTCCACGAATGAGGAATATTTACCTGCTCGCCATCTGCCGCAGAAACATCGGTGCAGTCCTTGACGAAAAGCCAATTGTCATTAAGTTTTACTGTGTTTCTCATTGTTTTCTCCTTTGGTTTAAAAAGTGCCCGACAATATTATACTGTCGGGCACCGAAAAAGTCAAGCTATTATGATATTATTCGTTAACCGAGTTATCCTGTGCCGCATGACGTGCCGCAAGCTCCTCGTTCATTGTAGCGAGAGTCTTCCTATCGACATTGTAGATAACTGCAAGACCGATAAACTGTAGAACCGCACTGAACAGGTAAAGACCGGCAACGAGCCAACACATATTGTGAGCAGTCGTAACGCTCTGTCCGATAGTGCCGAGCTTGGAGTTGTATCCGAGAACGCCCATAATGAGAAGAACCATCGAGGGACCTACGCCCTGTGCAAGCTTTCTGAAGAAGGAATGAAGCGAATAAACGGTTCCCTCGTCGCGAGTTCCGAATTTCCACTCGTTATAGTCGATAGCGTCACCCATCATAGCCCAGGATACGCAGGTGTAAACGCCCATACCTACACCGAATATTACAAGTCCGAGAAGGTAAACGATAAGCGCGGTATTAACGTTCTTGATAAGCGGGAATACAAGCATAACGGCGCCGCCCACGAGAGAAACAACAGTTCCGAACACAGACGATTCCTTCTTGCCGAACTTCTTAACTATCTTGGTAATGAAGGGCATAAACAGGAACATAGGAAGGAATCCGACCATCTGAACCACACCCGACATAGAAGCCATATTGAAGTAGGTAGCGAACATAATGGTATTAGCGGTGCTTGCCGCATTCATACCGAGGAACATACCCATAGCGGCGAGAGTCGCGCCTACTGCGGGACGGTTTCTCATAAAGTTTCCGAAAGAATTGATGATATTGAAATTCTTGGTGCCTTCAGCATTCTCGTTTGTCTTAACGGTGTTTTCATCTACGCGAACAGTGATCAGCTTGAGCATAAGCATAAAAGCTGCGAATCCAAGAACACCCATAACGAGAGCTGCAAAAAAGACTCTGTCGCCGAGAAGAATCTCGACCTGCTTACCGGTGGCAGGACTGAGAACAGCATCACCGATCTCGTATGCCTTGCCCGTTTCGGGGTTTGTAAGGAACTGCGATTTGTCAAATCCTTCGGGAATCTCGATCTTATCAAGGAAGCTCGTCGTTCCGTCGTAGTTTACCTTCTTCCATATAAGCATTGGAAGAATAATGCCGGGGAGAAGGTTACCGATCATAGATCCGATCGAACGCCAAGTGGAAAGCTGTGCGCGTTCGCCGACGTCCTCGGTTACGAGCGAGAGCATAGATCCGTAAGGAACGTTTGCAATGGTGTAGAATGCATCCCAGACGATATATCCGAAAACGAACAGTATTGCCTTAACAACGACGGGTGCGTTGGGGAAAGGAAGGAATACTGCCGCGCCACCTACGAGAAGTCCACACGCGCCAATGAATATGTAGGTCTTGAATTTGCCCATCTTATACTTTCTTCTGTCGTTGTCGATCAGAGTACCGATAAGCGGATCGTTTACCGCGTCCCAGATCTGAACGAGAAGAAGAAGCACGGAAAGAAGTCCGGTTTCCATCATCATGTAAACCAGCCAGAAGGTCTGAACAGTGTTCTTCAGTGAGAAGCTCATGTTACAGCCAAGATCTCCGGCAGCGTATGCTATCTTATCGCGTATACCAAACTTGCGCTTGCCGTTTGCATCGAGTACTTTTTCTTTTTTCATTTTGTTTCCTCTTTTACCTTTATATATTTTAATTTTATAAAAAATTCATAAAAACAGTATGCCGAGGTTTTGCTATTTTTAGTATAAAGCTTTTCGCAAAACACAGGGAGTATTATTTTAATGTATTTTTGTAATTATTTCATATTGTTGTGAAATTTAATGTTGTAATTGTACAAAAAATGTGTTATAATAGTTCAAAATAACAGAAAAGTGCAAAAAGCACAAGGAAAACAAAGAAAGCAAGGAAAGTCGTATGTTTTACGAAAATGAACTGCAATTCTTATGCGATACTTTCAGAAAAAGCCGCGTGCGCGCTCTGGCGACGACGCCCGGCGAGCTGTCCGCACTTCTTTCGGGCGTAGACTTTGATTCCGATCAAAGCACTTTCCTTTCCGAAAAGTATACGGTAAGCGAGATTTTCAGACATCTCGAGCCCCAAACGATGTATAAAAGCACCGACCGCTTCAAGCGTTGCTACATTTATCTGCTTGTTCCGAAAAAAGAGGCAACTACGGTCCTTTTTATCGGTCCGTACTTCTCTTCCCCGGTATCTCCGCGAGAGATACTCGAAATAGGCGAAAAAAATAAAATATCGCCAAAAAATCAGAGATCCCTCGACAAATACTACTCGACTATTCCGGTCATTCCCGAAAGCAGTCATCTGTTCGTTATGCTTGATACCTTTTGCGAGCGTCTGTGGGACAGTCCCTCGTTTGCAATCACCGAGCACACAAACGACCAAACTCCGCTTGAGTTTGCGATAAACGAGGCGGCATCGGGAGATAGCTTCGACGACACAATACTCAATATGCGAGCGATGGAGAACCGTTACAGCTTTGAAAACGAGATAATAGAGGCAGTTTCCCTCGGGCAGATACACAAGGAAAAGCGTCTTTTCTCGGCGTTTTCCGAAAATTTATTTGAAAAACGCAGTACAGACCCCTTGCGAAACGCGAAGAATTACTGTATAATAATGAATACTCTTCTGAGAAAAGCGGCAGAATCGGGCGGAGTCCACCCTGTTTATATCGACAAGGTATCCTCTGAATTCGCATTAAAGATTGAGCGGCTTTCCTCTCTTTCGGAAAATGCACCGCTTATGCGCGAAATGTTCGGAACGTATTGCAGACTCGTAAGAAAGCACTCGTTCAAAAAATTCTCGCTCGTAGTTCAGAGAACGATACTGATAATAAATTCCGATCTTTCGGCAAATCTCTCGCTCAGCTCACTCGCCGAAAAGCAGAACGTGAGTCCGGGCTATCTTTCAACGATTTTCAGTAAAGAAACAGGAAAAACACTCTCTGAGTACATCAGAGAAAGGCGAATAAAGCACGCCGCACATCTGCTTTCGACCACACATCTGCAAGTGCAGACGATAGCGCTTCACTGCGGAATAATGGACATGCAGTATTTCTCCAAAATTTTCAAGAAGCAAATGGGCAAAACGCCCAAAGAATATCGAGAAGATATGAAACAAACGTAATTATATTGGGAGGTAAAAGTAATGAACATGAAGCTTTCATTCCGTTGGTACGGACAAAGCGACCCCATCTCACTCGAATACATTTCACAGATTCCGGGAATGCGTTCGATAGTTTCGGCAGTCTATGACGTAAAGCCGGGAGAGGTATGGCCTGAGGAAAGTCTTAAAAAGATGAAAGAGGAGTGCGACGCTCACGGTCTTGTTTTTGACGTAGTCGAGTCCATTCCCGTTCACGAAGACATCAAGCTCGGCAGAGGCGACGTTGACAAGCTACTCGACGTTTACTGCGAAAATATCCGCCGTTGTGCGAAATACGGAGTAAAATGCGTTACATACAACTTTATGCCGGTATTCGACTGGACGCGCACTCAGCTTGACAAAAAGGCTCCCGACGGATCGACGAGTCTTGTTATGTACTGGGATCAGATGAGAGGTCTTGATCCGCTTAGTGACGATATTCACCTTCCCGGTTGGGATTCGAGCTATACACAGGACGAGGTAAGAGAGCTTATCACCGCTTACGACAAGCTCGGCGAGGAAGGACTCTGGGCAAATCTTGAAAAATTCCTCAAAAAGGTCATTCCCGTTGCAGAAGAGTGCGGAGTCAGAATGGCTATTCACCCCGACGATCCGCCCTATCCGATCTTCGGTCTGCCGAGAATAATTACCTGCGAGAAAAATCTCGACAGATTCCTTTCGCTATTTGACAGTCCTGCAAACGGTCTTTGTCTTTGCACGGGAAGCCTCGGTTGCGCCGAGAGCAACGACATTCCCGCTATGGTAAGAAAATATGCAAAGATGGACCGCATCGCGTTCATGCACATAAGAAACGTAAAAATTATGGAGGACGGCTCATTTGAAGAAAGAGCGCACCTCTCCTCATGCGGCTCGCTCGATATATACGAGATAGTAAAGGCGCTTTGCGAAAACTCCTACGACGGATACGTACGCCCCGACCACGGACGTATGATCTGGGGCGAGAGCGGAAAGCCGGGATACGGTCTGTTCGACAGAGCGCTCGGTGCGGCGTACATCAACGGTCTGTTCGAAGCTTGTGAAAAAGAAGTAAAATAATTTCGGGAGAATAAAAATGAATAAAAATGTATTAAACACCGATCTTTCGGGAAAAGTAGCGGTCGTTACCGGCGCAGGCGGAGTTCTGTGCAGTTATTTTGCAAAGGTTCTCGCAAGAGCAGGTGCAAAGGTTGCTCTTCTTGACCTTAACGTTGAGGCGGCACAGTCTTATGCGGACGATATCGTGGCAGAGGGCGGCATTGCGAAAGCATATTCCTGCAACGTGCTTGACAAGGCTATCTGCTACGACGTAGCAAGCAAGATACTCAGTGATCTCGGTCCTTGCGACGTGCTCGTAAACGGTGCGGGCGGAAACAATCCACGTGCTACGACCGACAAGGAATATTTCGAGCTTGGCGACATCGACGCCGACACCAAAAGCTTTTTCGATCTTGATGCAGACGGCGTGGGATTCGTATTTAACTTAAATTTCCTCGGAACTCTCATTCCCACACAGGCATTTGCATCTCAGATGGTTGGCAGACAGGGTTGCTCGATACTTAACATATCCTCGATGAACGCCTACACTCCTCTCACGAAGATCCCTGCATATTCGGGCGCAAAGGCAGCGATCTCGAACTTCACTCAGTGGCTTGCAGTTCACTTCTCGAAGGTTGGTATCCGAGTAAACGCGATAGCACCCGGATTTTTCTCAACGAAGCAGAATGCAAAGCTTCTATGGAACGAGGACGGAACTCCCACGGCGCGCACGGGCAAGATCCTTGCCGCAACTCCGATGGGACGCTTCGGCGAAACCGAAGAGCTTGAAGGCGGACTTCTCTTCCTTGTAAACAACGAGGCAGCAGGCTTCATCACCGGTGTAGTTCTTCCGGTTGACGGCGGCTTCTCGGCTTATTCGGGAGTATAAAGATAAAAACAAAAGATCCGAAGCATCGACTTCGGATCTTTTTTATTTTAGCTTATTCAGTTCTCTTTCCTCGGATTTGATACATTTATCGCTACGGCGTTCTGTCCTTTTGCTCCGCTGCTTCCTGAGCCTATAAGTCCGCTTGAAGCCGCTCCGCCGTTTCCACCGAAGCCGCCTTCAACATTCAGACGACCGGTAACATCAAGGAAGTTAGCGCAGGAGATTCCGCTTCCGCCGTTTCCGCCCGCGCCGCCGTCGGCAGTTCCGAGAATAGAAACGTTGGCGTTTCCGCCCGCGGCTCCCGAGCCGCCCTTAACGGACAGGCTTCCCTCTCCTGCAAAGCTTATTCCGCAGGGGTGAACGATCGCGGTAGCTCCGTCCATTCCTTTTGCGCCCTCTTTGCCGCTTATCACGCTTTCAATGCCGCCGAGGACTGCGTCCGTCCAGGTATTAAGTGAGTCGGTTGCGAGTGTAAAATAATGATGAGCAACATCTCCCGAACTGTTTTTTCCGTTAACGGTGTCGGAAAGATACTTAATCTCCTCAAGCGTATCGTAATGGAGCTTTTCCTGTGCCGAGAGCGTTCCCTTCATTCTTTCGATAAGCTGAGCGACCGTATTGCTCGGAGTTATCGACTCTATATGGTTTTCACCTTTAAGTATGACGTTTATATCGGTAAACGCCGCAGAAAACACAACCGGAATTCCCCATTTTGTAGCTATACTCACATTATTTAAGGTAATATCGAGCGGAAGAGTTCTCTCTTCGATAAGAATATACGTATTGATGTTTTCGTCAGGTCTGTCGGACGTTAGCTCAACGTAGTTCATATCCTTTGTGATTTTGAGCACCTTATTATGGTAATCCATAAGCTCGAAGCTATATACCTCTTGGTTATAGTGATCGCTTTTCTTTGCAAGATATACGCTTCCCACGTTAAAGAGCGTACCCTTTATCTTATATTCACTGCCGAGCTCTTCACTGTAAAAATAATCGTCGAGATAAAAGTAGTTTCCCTCGGACTTTTCTCCGAGCTCTTTTATTTCATAGCTATTTTTGTCCGATCGGTTGAAATAAAATCCGCTTCCGCAGGAATACACTTCAAATTTCTCGAAAAACGAGCAAGAAGAAAGCGTTATCGCGAGAATAGACACAAGAAGAACTATCGAAATTGCCTTAAAAGTAGATTTTAACATAAGATCCTCACATTCTTGATTTTTACATAATTATATCACAAAAATCAAAAATTGCAATAGATTTACCCTGCCGAGCAAAAAATCTTATTGGACTATATGTGTTTTAACAGATACGGTGCGGGTAAGAAAAAGATCATATGTTATTTGAAATATGATGTCTTCGCAACTCGGTGAGCCATCTTCCTATTGCTTCCGAAATCTGATTTGAGAGGGTTTTAACGTACATATCATCGAAAAACTTATTAGAATTTTTCACATCAATAGTGCCGTACGCTTCCTGAGCATCTTTCATTTCGGTCAAATAAAGCGAAAGCAAAGCAGAAGCCTCCTCTGCGAACTTCATCTTTTTAGTGCTCTCATCCGGAGCGCTTTCGGATATGTAAAGACGAACAATATCAAGCAGCTTTTCCCGTACATTTCCATCTCCGATCTCTTCAAAGAGATGCGGATAACATTTCCAAATGCAAGCTACCGATGCATTTGCATTCTCAATGTTTCCCTTCATTATCTCCCTTACAGATTGGATATTTTCTTCATTTCTACACCATATTTTCGCCAGATCGTCAAACGTTACACTGCCGTCCGAAATTCCGTATTTTAGTTTGAATATTTCGTTTTTGCTTTTATCTGTACGAACAGACAAGACCGCCGCGCCGCGCATTCCCGAGAATTTTTTGTGATGAACGGAATTTTTAAGAGCTTCCATCTGACGCTTTAAAATAGGACTGTCTACAATTGGCAAATCTTCTATAAGTGCTTTAAAAAAGCTGTTTTCCTTTAATTTTCTCAGAACATCAACCAAAAGACTGTCTTCCATACTTACAAAGACGTAGCTTTCTCCAACGTCGCCCTGACGTCCTGCCCTACCCCTTATCTGCTGTTCTGTTCGCATATCTGAGTAGGCAGTGGTACTGATTACACAAAGGCCGCCCGCTTCAATAACCTTCTTTTTGTTTGCGGCAACGATAGCCTTGTTTCTTTCAAGCGCGACTGAGTAACTACGGTAGAGCTTTCCGGATTTAATTTCATCAGAAGGCAGTCCGTACACGATCTGATCTATTCCGGATATATCAACGCCGTTTTCGACCAAATTGAAAATAGTCATTCGCTCCGCATCTCCGCCAAGCTTAATATCGACGCCTCGATTTGCTACCTGGGTTGCGATAACGACGCTTCCATACGTTCCGGCATTTGCAAAAACCTCGGGCGATTTTTCGATATTAAGACCGTTGAGAACAGTGTGAGCAATTCCGCTTTGATCAAGCATTCTTGAAAACTCAACAGACTCCTCTATATTCTCAACTATCAAAATAATCGGCTGCCGACGTTGATGCTTTTCAACGATCATATTAAAGATATCCTCGTTTTTGCCCTCACGTGTAACGTAAACTCCCACGGTTTGATCAACTCTGCTCACAGGCAAAGCCGGCGGAATTGCGACAACATCGAGGTTATATATATCCTTAAACTCCTTTTTAAAGCTGCACACGGTAGCGGAGGTTCCGCAAAGCGTTCCGAATCGACTAAGAATACTGTAAACATATGTGGAATTATAAATTGACGGCTTTTGACAAACGCTCGCCCAATATCCTTGGGCAGGAAGACCGTGAGCAAGAGCAAGGAACAATCCCGTTTTTGCATTAACCTCATACAAGCTTCCGGTTGACGAATTTTCTCTGTATATTCTTCCGTTACGTACAAAAAAGTCCTTATTCTTAACGAGCGAAAGACAGTATAGCGCCAGTTTTACTATTTCCTCCAAGCCTTTGATTTCATTAGCCTGAGCAAAGTTTTCATAGCTCACGTCAAATTCGCGTTCGATCAACGGTTGAATTTCGCGATTCAAGTTAACCGAACCGTATTTGTTTATCAAGTAATATTGCTTGTTATTGTTTATTTTAGCCGCCAGATCGTAGGCTATTTTACACTTTCTTGCATAGTCCGAATTATTTCTTGTCGCGCCATAAATAAGAATGGGGGTATCTGCAGATTCTATTAGCACCGTATCGGCTTCATCGACTATAACGCTAAATTCAGAGAAGTCCAAAAGACTTTCGGTGGTCGATTTCTCATTGTAAAGGATCGAAAAGCCCAGAGAAGCCAAATCCGTGTATACAATTTTTGTTTCGGAGGACTCAAACAGCAAGGATCTGTCATTTTCCGAACGCATATACCCAACCTTTACGCCAAGAAGCTCGTAGACTCCCTTCATCCAATTGTAATTGCGCTCGGTAAGATACTTTGAGTTGTCCAGTACTACGGTTTTTTTGCTATACAGGCTATTTACATAGGCTACAAGCGGTACGGTGTAGGTTTTTCCTTCACCGTTCAGGATCTCGGAAATCTTCCCATCGAGCATAGCCGCCGCTCCGACATACTGAACCTTATGGTGCCGGTAGCCAAGCACTCGGAATCCCGCCTCGCTTACCAAAGCGAAAGCTTCCGGAATTATGTTGGATTTGCTTTCTTTATCGGCAGCGCGGCGACGAAGGCTACTAGAATATTCGACAAGCTCTTCATTTGTGTACGAAGAAAAATCATAGCGTTTTATCTTGCTTGCCACGCGCTCATATGCCATCATAACAAAAAGACTGTTTTTCTTATCCTTGGAATATTTCTGATAGTAATTTTCATCAGTGAATATTCCGCCGAGTGAAAAGGACGTTTCCTCTTTACATTCGTCCATTTCATTTATAAGAAGTAACGCTTCAAGATCTTCCTTTATACTGTCTGATGCGTCCTCTTTTTCCATATAACTCAAAATAAGATTTTTATTTTCCGATATAAACGATATAGCTTGCGAAATATCGGTAGATATAAGACCGTCAGAAATACGGCTTACCAGACTTGCAAATTGATTATTGCAAACATCTTCACCGTACATATCTTTGAGTTCGTTATATTTTTCAATTGCGGCATCAAACTCCTTAGCGGATACTAAGGCATTCGAATAATAAAGCAAAAGCTCTCGTTTTGTATTTATATATTCTTCTGCACTTGCATTACAAGTCAGCATGGCTTCGTCGAACATCTCATTTGCCGCCTCTATTACAGAAAGTGCAAGCTCGCTCTCCTCGTTTATAGTGATCAAACAATCACAGTACAACAAAAGCAGACGATATTTAATATCAACAGGCCAGTCGATAAGAAGCATTCTTTCGTACAAAGCCACACCCACGTTAACCGTTTTTGACGTTATATGTGTAGCGTGCAGCATTTTTATCAAAGCGAAAAACATACTGCATACCGTGGAATCTTCGAGTAGTTCGGGGGCATCTTGCAGAACATCTAAAAGCTCGTCTAGTTTGCTCTGCATCGTAGCAAAATCTTTTTTATAAAAAGCGTAAGTACAGGACATACAGAGAAGCCAACAAAGATAACTTACGTCATCAGCGTCCTCGTAAGAATCCAGCGTCGCTATGATTTCAGAAAAGGACCGGTCACCCATCTCCATTTCGATCAGTTCTTCTATATCCTTGTCTATAAAAATATTTCGTATTTCTTCCAGTGACGATTTACCGGCATTGTCGAAATTATAAAGCGTCGGAGCTACTTCAAGAGCCTTCAAAGCCGTAAAAAAGGTCGAATAAACCCATTT
>JAZOSN010000042.1:0-61861 GCA_045657105.1 Eubacteriales bacterium | reverse complement strand
CATAATGAAAAATCCCGCAAAATATGCGGAAATTTGCAAGGGCAAACGACTTGCAACACTCTTTTTCGAGCCCTCTACGAGAACAAGACTCAGCTTCGAATCGGCTATGTATCAGCTCGGAGGAAACGTGCTCGGATTTTCTGAGGCGCAAAGCTCCTCGACTGCCAAGGGCGAGAGCCTCTCGGATACCGTCAGAACGGTTTCGAACTACGTTGATATAATCGCGATGCGCCACCCGAAGGAGGGTGCGGCTCTCGCGGCAACGCTCCGCTCGGAGGTTCCGATCATCAACGCGGGCGACGGCGGTCATAATCACCCCACGCAGACGCTTACCGACCTTATTACAATAAAGCTCGAAAAGGGCGGCTTTGACGGGCTTACCGTCGGACTTTGCGGCGACCTCAAATTCGGTCGTACCGTACATTCTCTTATCTCGGCAATGTCGAGATATAAGAACGTGAAATTCGTGCTTATCTCTCCCGAGGAGCTTAAAATCCCCGACTATATCAGAGATGAGGTCATAATTCCTTCGGGCGCAGAGTTCGAGGAAACCAGCGATCTCGTCGGCTCGATAGACAAGCTCGATATACTCTATATGACGAGAGTTCAGAGAGAGCGCTTCTTCAACGAGGCGGATTATATAAGACTCAAAGACACCTACATTCTGAGTCCGGACAAGCTCGCGCATGCAAAGAGCGATATGGCGATACTCCACCCGCTTCCGAGAGTAAACGAGATCTCGGTTGCAGTTGACGATGATCCCCGAGCTTGCTACTTCAAGCAGGTAAAATACAGCGTATATATCAGAATGGCACTTATTCTTATGCTTCTTAAAGAAGCAGGCAGAATATAAGAAAGGCGGGCTTTGAATATGATTATCGGACAACTCAAAAACGGTATCGTTATAGACCACATAAGCGCAGGCAAGGGAATATATATCTATAATATTCTCGGACTCGAAAAGCTCGAAGGTACCGTCGCCATGATAAAGAACGCCGACAGTACCAAGATGGGCAAAAAGGATATTATCAAAATAGGCGAGATAATCGACCTCGATTTCGACCTGCTCGGATTTATTGATCCCGGAATTACTGTAAATATAATCGAGGACGGCAAGCTCGCAAAAAGAGAAAAGCTCACGCTTCCCGAGAGAATTTCGGGGGTTATAAGATGTAAAAACCCGAGATGTATCACCTCGGTCGAGCCCGATCTTCGTCAGGAGTTCAGACTTTCGGACCGCGACAGACGCGTCTACCGCTGCATCTACTGCGAGAGCGCGGCACCTGATGAAAACGCGTAGGATTTTTTAAAAGCCTACCGATTTTATGGGTTTTATATGATTTCACATATAAAAGGCTCAAAATTTGTACAATATCTATATTGACTTTATCGCTTTAAAGTGGTAAAATGTCAAGTATCAAAGACAAAAGCGAAAGGCAGATAATAAAATGGACGGTATTATCCGCACAAGTGAAAATATATTCAAGGCTCAGGAGAGGGTGTCGCTTTCTCTGCGCGGACTTTACAGAGCGTTCGGCTATAAGCCGTATAAGATGAGTAAGTTTGAGGAGTACGACCTTTACGTTCGCAACAAGGATTTTCTTGTAAGCGACAGAGTCATCACCTTTACGGGCGAGAGCGGAAAGCTGCTTGCACTCAAACCGGACGTGACTCTTTCGATAATCAAGAACACGCCCGAATCCCCGACGGGAGTAAACAAGATATACTATAATGAAACCGTTTACCGCGCATCTGCGGTCGGCGGACATGGGGATTTTGCAGAGATAATGCAGACAGGACTCGAATGCTTCGGAAAGCTTGACAGCTATAACGTCTGCGAGGTCATTATGCTCGCAGTCCGCAGTCTTGAAAAGATAAGCGATAATTACATACTCGATATTTCGCATATGGGAATTCTTTCCGAGCTTATTGGCGAGGCGGGACTTTCGGGCGCGCTCAAAGCAAAAATGCTTGCCTGCATCGGAGAGAAAAACCGTGCCGGCGTTGCAGTCGTCTGCGAGGAAGCAGGCGTTTCTACCGAGCTTAAAGAAAGATTTGCGAAGCTCGTTTCCGCTTACGGAAAAATCGAGGACACTCTTCCTCTTCTTCCCGAAATATGCCTGACCGACAGGGCAAAAAAAGCACTTGAAGAGCTCGCTCTTATCTGCAAGGCTCTCAAAAACAGCGGAGCGGCGTCTAAGGTCTGGATAGATTTTTCGGGCATAAACGATATGCACTATTATAGCGGAATAGCGTTCAGAGGATTTATAGATAAGATCCCAACCAGAGTGCTCTCGGGCGGAAGATACGACAGTCTGCTTTCAAAAATGGGACGCGAGGGCGAAGCTATCGGCTTTGCCGTATACCTTGACCTGCTCGAACGCCTTGACTCTCGCGCGGCAGAGTACGACGCCGACGTTTTCCTCATTTACGGGGAGAACAACACGCCTGCCGAAGTATTCGAAGCAGTTGAAAAACTGAGCATAAACGGCGAAAGCGTGATGTCGGGCAGAGAAAAGCCGAGCGATATAAGATGCTCGAAGGTCGTTGATATAAGAAAGCTTGGAGAATAAAAAGATGTCTGATTTTGTAAATATAGCACTTCCAAAGGGAAGGCTTGGAGAAAAGGTCTACGCTATGTTCGAGGCGGCAGGATACCCCTGTCCTTCGATCAAGGAGCAGAACAGAAAGCTTATATATGAAAATCCCGAGGTCGGAGTCAGATATTTCTGGGTAAAGCCGTCTGACGTTTCGATCTACGTCGAGAGAGGAGCCGCCGATATAGGCGTCGCAGGCAAGGACATTCTGCTCGAATACTCGCCCGATGTTTACGAGCTTCTCGATCTTAACGTCGGCATTTGCCGAATGATGGTCGCCGCTATGGAGGACTACCGCGCAGATCCCGACAAAACGCTCCGCGTTGCGACGAAATTCCCGAATATTGCCCGCGGATATTACGACAGACAGCGCAGAGAGATAGATATAATCTCGCTCAACGGCTCGATAGAGCTCGCGCCGATCCTCGGACTTTCGGACGTTATCGTCGATATCGTCGAAACGGGCAAGACACTTTATGAAAACCATCTTGCTCCGTTTGAAAAGATAGTCGATATAAGCGCGCGTCTTATTGCAAACAAGGCGAGCTACAAGTTCAAGAACGAGGCGATCGAGAGGATATATTCCTCGCTTGCCGAGATAGTAAAATAAGAGGTCTTACGATGATAAAAATATTTGAGGATATAAAGAATATTGACAAAAGGACGCTTTTCAACCGTTCGCTTTCGGCGTCGGGCGTTGAGGATATTGTCAGTGATATAATCGCAAACGTGCGAAAGAGAGGCGACGCGGCGCTCTACGAGTATACCGAACGCTTCGACCACGCAAAGCTTGACTCGATAGAGGTTTCAAGACAGGAAATCGAAAGAGCGGTAGAAGAGGTCGGCGAGGAGTTCGTCGGTATTCTCCGCCGCGCGGCAGAAAACATCGAGAATTTCCACAAAAGACAGGTAAGAAACAGCTTTATTATAAATGAGAAAAACGGCGTAGTTACCGGACAAAAGGTGATACCTCTCGCAAGAGTCGGACTTTACGTTCCGGGCGGAACGGCGGCATATCCCTCGTCGGTGCTTATGAATGCGATACCTGCAAAGATCGCAGGAGTTCCCGAGATCGTTATGGTTTCCCCTGCGAGCGGCGGAAGGATAGCTCCCGCAATTCTCGCGGCGGCATACGTCGCAGGCGTTGACCGCGTTTTCGCACTCGGCGGAGCACAGGCGGTGGCGGCTCTTGCATACGGAACCGAGAGCGTTCCGATGGTAGATAAGATCGTCGGACCGGGTAACGCGTTCGTTGCCGAGGCAAAAAGACAGGTATACGGACAGGTCGCGATAGATATGATCGCAGGACCGAGCGAGATCCTTGTAATTGCCGATAAAAACTCAAATCCCACCTACGTTGCCGCAGATATGCTCTCGCAGGCAGAGCACGACAAGAACTCGACCGCAGTGCTTATCACCGACAGTATTACGCTTGCAAAAGCAGTATCAAGCGAGATCGAAAGAATGATACCGCTCCTTCCGAGAGCCGATATCGCACGCGCATCTGTCGATGATAACGGCAAAATAATCGTTACCGACGATCTTGCCGAGGCGATCGAGCTTTCAAACGACATCGCTCCCGAGCACCTTGAGCTTTGTCTTGACGATCCGTTTGCGGTTCTCGACAGAGTTAAGAATGCAGGCTCGGTGTTTATGGGAAGATATTGCCCCGAGGCACTCGGCGACTATTTCGCAGGACCCAACCACACGCTCCCGACAAGCGGAACGGCGCGTTTTTCGAGCCCCCTGTCGGTCGACGATTTCGTTAAAAAGATGCAGTACACCTACTTCACAAAGGACGCTCTTTCCGAGGTCGCAGACGACGTTATCGCCTTTGCCGAAAAGGAAGGACTCTCCGCTCACGCTCGCAGCGTAGGGCTTAGGGCTCTGCCCTAAGGACCCGCCAAAGAAACGTTTTGTAAAAAGTTTCTTTGGAATCTTCAAAAACTTTAAAGAAAAAATTTAGCAAAGTTTTTGAAAGAGTGTGAGAAAACTTTTTGAAAAAAGTTTTCTCACGTAAAGCTTTTGAAAAGGTATGGAAAAACTTTTCCCAAAAGTTTTTCCGATAAAACAATGAGTAGATTTATAAATAAAAAATACGAGGGGCTTACGGCGTATACACCGGGAGAACAACCGCTCGGCGTAAAATACATAAAACTGAACACAAACGAATCGCCTTATCCGCCGTCACCCGAAGTGCTCGTGTCGATCGGTCACGGCGAGCTCTGCGACCTCAGACTGTACTCCGATCCAAACTGCCTCGGACTCCGCAAAGCACTCGGCGAGTTTTACGACCGCGATACCGACGAGGTGTTCGTTTCGAACGGCTCGGACGATATTCTGAACTTTGCATTCATGGCGTTTTCCGAAAAGGGCGTCGTTTTCCCCGATATAACCTACGGATTTTACGAGGTGTATGCAAAGCTTCACGGCGCAAATTACGAAAAAAAGCCGCTTTGCAATGATTTTTCGATAAAGACCGAGGATTATCTCGACCAAAACGGCAAGCTTATCGTTATTGCCAATCCGAACGCGCCGACAGGAATTTTCAAGCCGCTTTGCGAGATCGAGAAGATACTTTGCGCAAACCCCGATAGCGTGGTGCTTATCGACGAGGCTTATATAGATTTTGGTGGCGAGAGTGCAATAAAACTGCTCGATAGCTACAAAAATCTGCTCGTCGTGCGGACTTACTCAAAATCGAGAAGTCTTGCAGGCGCGCGACTCGGATTTGCCTTCGCCGACAAAGAGATAATCGCGGATTTGAATAAAATTAAATTCTCGACTAACCCATACAGTATCAACCGACTCACCCTGATAGCGGGCGAGGCGGCACTGAGAAACGGCAAATATTACGATGATAACGCGAAAAAGATAATCGAAACGAGGGCTTTCGTCACCGAAAAGCTCCGAGCGATGGGCTTTGAGGTCATTGAGTCTGCGGCGAACTTCGTTCTTGCAGGTCACGATGCCATCTCGGGCTCGAAATTTGCCGAGGAGATGAAAAAACGCGGAATACTTATCCGTCATTTTTCGGGCGAGAGGCTTGAAAAATATAACCGCATAACTATCGGTACGAGAGCCGAAATGGAAGCGTTCCTGTTCGCCGCAGAGAAGATACTGGGTTGAAAAGCTTTACAAAAAAGTCTATATTTTTAATAAAAGTTTTTGAAAGAGCGCGACAAAACTTTTTTTAAAAAGTTTTCTCCCAAAAAACGTTTGGAGGTATGGAACCTTTCTTAAAGGTTCCGAAAAGAAAAAATGAGAACAAGTGAGATACTTAGAAAAACGAAGGAAACAGATATTGAACTGAGAATTGATCTCGACGGAAAGGGCGAAAGCGAGATAGACACGTCCTGTGGATTTCTCGATCATATGCTCACGCTTTTTGCAAAGCATTCGAGATGCTCGCTTTACGTAAAATGTACGGGCGATATCGAGGTCGATTACCACCACACGGTCGAGGACGTTGGAATTTGCCTTGGTACCGCGATAAAAGCCGCACTCGGCGACAAAATGGGGATCGCACGTTACGGAAACGCGATAATCCCGATGGACGAGGCACTTCTGCTCGTGTCTATTGATCTTTCGGGCAGATCGACTCTTGCATATACCACCGAAGGACTCACCGAAAAGGTAGGCGATTTCGATACCGAGCTCGTCAAGGAATTCTTCCTTGCGCTCGTCAGAAATGCCGAGATGACTCTGCATATAAGACAGCTCGCGGGCGAGAATACACACCACATAATCGAGGGAATGTTCAAGGCGTTTGCGGCGGCACTTCGCGCGGCAGTTTCGATCGACTCTGCAAGAGCAGGCGAGATACCCTCGACCAAGGGAGTTCTCTGATGATAGCAATAATTGACTACGGAGTCGGGAATCTTTTTTCGCTCTCCTCGTCGCTTTCCGCCCTCGGTGTAGAAACGGTCGTTACCGACGACGAAAGCGTGATAAGAGCTGCGGATAAGATAATTCTGCCGGGCGTCGGAGCGTTCAGAGATGCGTCCGAAAAGCTCGCAGAGAAGGGCTTTGACAGACTTCTCAGAGCTCTTGCGGCAGAGGGCAAGCCGATAATGGGCATCTGCCTCGGTATGCAGCTTCTTTTCGACGAGAGCTATGAGTTCGGCAGATATAAAGGTCTGGGGCTTATAAAAGGAAGCGTCAGACCGATAGCCGACGTTATAGGGAACGACCTGAAAATCCCCCATATCGGTTGGAATAGTCTGAATTTTCCCGAAAGTAAGGCGAAAAACGAGATATTCAAATATATAAACGAGGGAGATTTCGTTTATTTCGTTCACTCGTTTTATGCAAGCGACTGCGACGAGGCGGTCATCGCGACGACCTCTTACGGTGCGCCTCTTACGGCGGCGGTCGCGTCGGGCAACGTTTACGGTTGTCAGTTCCACCCCGAAAAGAGCGGAAGCGTCGGACTTTCGATCATAAAAGCGTTCGCCGAAATATAGTTTAAGGATAGTTTAGGAACAAAAAATGATAATTTTCCCTGCAATAGATCTGTACGAGGGCAAGGCGGTAAGACTTTATAAAGGCGACTACGCTCAGCTCACCGTATATGACGAAAACCCGATAAATACCGCGAAAAAATTCATTTCCGAGGGTGCGGATCATCTTCATATGGTCGACCTTGAGGGCGCGCGCGACGGCAATACGCCCAACTTTGAAACGGTGAAAAGCATCGTGAGCACTACCGATATGTTCGTAGAGATCGGCGGAGGTATCCGCGATATGGAAACTGTTGAAAAATATCTCTCGATCGGTGTCGAACGCGTTATTCTCGGCACTGCGGCGGTGTCAAGCGAAGGATTTGTTGAGCGTGCGGTCGATAAATACGGCGACAAGATCGCAGTCGGCGCGGATATCAAGGACGGCGAGATCGCCGTTAAGGGCTGGATCGAAAAAAGCGGAGTAAAAAGTAGCGATTTCTTTGATAAAATGCAGAAGATCGGCGTGAAAACCGTAATATGCACAGACATCTCGCGCGACGGCGCGATGCGCGGCACAAACCTTGCGCTCTACAAGGAGCTTTCCGAAAAATACGATATGAATATTATCGCCTCGGGCGGAGTTTCTTCTCTCGATGACATTATAGCACTCCGTGAAATGGACGTTTACGGTGCAATAATCGGCAAGGCGTATTATACGGGCGCGATTAAGCTCTCCGAGGCTATCGCCAAGGGGCGCGCTTAGGGCTCTGCCCTAAGGACCAGCCAAGGGCTTGCCCTTGAAATCTTCAAAAACTTTAATTTAAACAGATAAAAACAGTTAAGTAAAGTTTTTGGGAGGTTCGGAACCCTTTTTTCAAAAAGGGTTCTGAGAAAGGATAAAAAATGATAACAAAGAGAATAATACCGTGTCTTGACGTGAGGGACGGAAGGGTAGTAAAGGGAGTAAATTTCCTCGGACTGTCCGACGTGTCATCACCCGTCGAGCTTGCACAGTTTTATAGCGAAAACGGAGCGGACGAGCTCGTTTTCTACGATATAACGGCATCTGCCGAGGGCAGAGCGCTATTTACCGATATACTCTGCGAAACGGCGAGAAAGGTATTCATACCGCTCACAGTCGGCGGAGGAATAAACACGATAAACGATTTTGACCGCGTGCTCAAATGCGGAGCGGACAAGGTAAGCGTAAACTCGGGCGCAATAAGAAACCCTCTTCTCATAAAGGAAGGGGCAGAAAAATACGGAAGCCAGTGTGTCGTGCTTTCGGTCGATGTAAAGCGAGTTGACGGAACATTCCGCGTTTTTGCCAAGGGCGGACGCGAGAACACCGGAATAGAGGCAATTTCATGGATAAAGCGCGGAGTTGAGCTCGGCGCGGGAGAGATAGTCGTAAACTCGATAGATACCGACGGAGTCAAGGGCGGATTTGACCTTGAAATGCTTGAAGCGGTCTGCGAGGCGGTCAGCGTTCCGGTCATCGCATCGGGCGGAGCGGGATCGGTAGAGGATTTCAAAACTCTGTTCAAAACACTTCCGAAGGTCGATGCAGGACTTGCCGCATCGGTGTTCCATTTCGGACAGATAAAGATTCCGGAGCTCAAAAAAGAGCTTGCCGAAAGCGGAATAAGTATGAGGATTTAACTTTAAAACTACGAAAGGTGAAAGAAAATGTTTGATTTTGATATAGAAAAGCTCAAATTTGATGAAAAGGGACTTATCCCTGCTGTCGTTATCGACGCTGAAACGAAAAAACTCCTCACTCTCGCGTATATGTCGAGAGAAAGTCTTAAAATCTCTATGGAAAAGGGACTGACCTGCTTTTATAGCCGTTCGCGTCAGGAGCTCTGGCTCAAAGGCGAAACGAGCGGAAATTATCAGCATATCGTAAGTATTACCGCCGACTGCGACGGTGACGCGCTCGAGGTTCAGGTGCTCAAAGACGGGCCTGCCTGCCACACGGGTAAGGACTCTTGCTTCAACGACAGGATATATGAAAACGAGGAAAATCTCGAAGAGCTCGAAAGCAAATTTTCGCTCGAAGGACTTATGAAGATGCTTATCGGACGTAAGATCGAGAAAAAAGAGGGCTCGTATACGACCTACCTTTTCGAAAAGGGAATTGACAAAATTCTTAAAAAGGTCGGCGAGGAGTGCACCGAGGTCATAATCGCAGGCAAGGCAGACGATAAAAAGGAAACCGTATACGAGATCGCAGACCTTACGTATCACGTTATGGTGCTTATGATCGAGATGGGAATATCGCTTGACGAGATCCGCGACGAGCTCGCTTCCCGTCACGTTATAGATAAAAAGGTAAAACAGGAAAAGATGACTAAATAAAAGCTTTTGCCCGATGGCAAGTGAAAGGAAAAAAAGTATGGAAATAGCAGTTTTTGTCGTATATCTTTTGTTTATGCTTGGAATAGGAGTGTTCTTCTTCTGGAAAAACAAAAACGGCAACGAAAAGACATTCTTCCTCGGAGGAAGAAAAATGGGCGCGTGGGTAGCAGCACTTTCGGCAGGCGCGTCCGATATGAGCGCGTGGGTGCTTATGGGACTTCCGACCGCGATCTACGCGGCAGGCGTCGGTGAGGTGTGGGTATCTCTCGGACTTGCTATCGGTTACACGATAAGCTGGCTCGTAGAGGCTCCCAGACTCCGCAAATTTTCGATAGTTGCAAACGATTCGATAACTATTCCGCAGTATCTGACCAACCGTTTTCTCTCGAAATCTAAGGCTCTTCAAATAATCTGCGCGGTAGTTTTCCTCGTTGCTTACACGATTTATTCGGCGTCGAGCATCAAGGCCTGCGGTACTCTTTTCAATACGGTTCTCGGAGTTGATCCTACCGTTGCCATGTACATAGCGGCGATCGTTATAATCGGTTACACTTTCCTCGGCGGATTTTCGGCGGTTTGTTGGACCGACTTCTTCCAGGGAATGCTCATTCTCGGCGCGATGCTCATTGCCCCTATATTTGCGGCGTTCGCGCTTGGCGGCGGCTCCGCTCAACCGATCGAAACCGCAGGATACTGGAATGCATTTTCTGACTGGAAGACCATAGTTTCCGGACTTGCCTGGGGTCTTGGATATTTCGGTATGCCTCACATCATTATAAGATTTATGTCGATCGAGTCGCAGAAATCGCTCAAAAAATCGGCAAAGATCGGAATTGCATGGACGGCGATTATAGTTACCTTTGCGGCTATTATCGGTATCGTCGGAAGAATGTTCCTTGGCTTTGACCAGTCGGTTGTTGAAGGCGAGCTCGTCTTTATAAATATGGTAAGAAAAATATTCCCCCCTCTGATTTCGGGAATTCTTCTTTCGGCGGTTCTTGCCGCTTCAATGAGTACGGCGGACAGTCAGCTCCTTGCGGCGTCCTCTGCATTTGCAAGTGACGTTTATAAGCCGATAATCCGAAAGAACAAGGTAAGCGACAAGGAAATGAACTGGGCAAGCCGTGCGGTAGTTATGGCAATCGCGATCGTTTCGGTGGTTATCGCCGCAAACCCGAATGCGGGCTCGATAATGGCTCTCGTTTCGAACGCTTGGGGCGTATTCGGTGCGGCGTTCGGACCTGCTATTCTCCTCTCGCTTTTCTGGAAGCGCTTTAACTTCCAAGGCGCGCTCGCGGGAATACTTGTCGGAGCGGTCGTTGACGTTACTTGGCTCGCGTTCCTCTCGGATCTCGGAATTTACGAGATACTTCCCGGATTTGTTGCAGGTGCGGTTGCGGCGGTTGCGGTTACGCTTTGCACTAAAAAGCCGAGCGAAGAGGTTGAAGAGCTCTTCGATAACGCTGTTAATTACGAAGAATAATCTGATCAAGAAAAAGCTCCAAGAGGTCTTAAACCTCTTGGAGCTTTTGTTTTTTTGTTTTATTTTTTGTCCGAAAGCAAGGGATAAACAAACGCCGCGAGCAGAGCTCCGATAAAAGGTCCGACGATAAACGCCCAGACGTTTAAAAGGAAATCGCCACCTGCGAAGATCGCAACACCAAGACTGCGCGCAGGGTTTACAGACGTTCCGGTGAGCGCTATTCCGACGATATGAACGAGAGTAAGTGAAAGACCGACCGCCGAAGCGCACAGAAGTCCGTTTGACGGCTTTTCGGTGATTTTAAGAACTGAAAGTACGAAAACGAAGGTGAGAAGTGCCTCGACCAAAACGGCAAGCCAGACGTTATCTCCGACGTTTGAGATCGAGTTTGAGCCGAGCGCTGAGATGCCGTCGAGATAATCTCCCGACAGATCGACCACGTTCCCCGTTTTGACTATCAGAAAAAGTATCGCTCCGCCGAGAATTCCGCCGAGAAACTGGGCGGCAATGTACGAGAAAAATTCCGAAAGCTTCATTTTTCTGTTTATAAGCATGGCGAGCGAAACGGCAGGGTTTACGTGACAACCGGAGAGATCTCCGATTATGCAGATGAGCGCCGAGAGAGTGAGTCCGAAAGCGAGAGCGGTCAGGAGGTATCCGACGCCGAGCGAGGAATTGCAACCGACAAATACCGCAGTTCCGCAACCGAAAAGGACGAGAAACGCGCTACCGAAGAACTCGGCGATGCTTTTTTTAATAAGATTTTTCATAGTTAGTATCCTTTCTTTTGCCTGTATCTTTAAGATGCGGCAAGGCATAAGCGAAGCCAATTTACAATATAATTATAGCATATAACATTTTACATATCAAGTGGAAAGTGGCGTTATGAGAAAAATTACGGTATTTTTAGCTTTGCTTTTGGTTTTGTTTTCTTCCTGCACACAGGGTATGGAGGAATACACTCCGCCGTCAGGCGATTATCTGCTTTCTTGCAGGATCGGTGAGATCACTTACGACGTAAATATCAGTCTGAGCGACGATATGTCGGCAAGGCTTTGTTTTCCGAGCGAGTCTTCGCTTTGCGACTGGTATTTCACTCGTTCTGCCGACGGCACGGTAAAAAGATTTACCTCGCTCGGTGAGGAGAGCGAGGTAAATAACGAATACGTAAATAAGATTTTTTCTCTCGTGCTCGATGCACACCGGCTTGTTGCGCACGTTTCGCACGAAAAGATAAGCGGCAGGGACGTGAGCGTTCTTGAAACCTCGGACGGCGCGACGGTCTATACCGATTCTCAAAGCGGCGCACCGCTACGCCTTGTTTATAAGAACATGACGGTCGATATTATCTCCCGACCAAAGATAGATCAAAGCGACTCCTGAGGCTTTGGCAGTATCTTTCTTGCTATGTAGATAAGTGCAAAGGTCATAACGAGAGGGAAGAGCGCATCAAGCGCAAATCCGAGGCGTATGGCTACCTGCTCTGACGGGATACCGACTGCCTCTGAGATGCGCGCGGCAGAGTCCGATGCTAAAAAAAGATCGGAAACTACGCCGTTTACGCTCGGACCGAGCGTGCAACCGACGTCACCTGCGACCGAAAGCAGAGAGAACGCGGCGGTGCCGCAGTAAAAGGACGAGCTTGCAAGATCAAGCGTCGCAGGCCACATTATACTGACCGCGAAGCCGCTTATCGCGCAGGCGGCAAGCGAAAACATCGGAGAGGGTATGAAGGCTATTGCAAGATAACAGAAAGTGCAGGAGATCGCGCAGACTGTAAGTGCCTTCGATATATTGATCCTTTTACCGAATATTCCGAAAAGAGTCCTGCTGAGCGCCATAAAGAAGGCGAAGGTGCAGGGCCCGAGAAGATCGCCGACGAGCTTGCCCGTTCCGAGTCCTTTTTCGGCAAAATACGACGCCCACTGAGCAACGCCCTGCTCGGACGCGCCTGCACATATCATAACGATAATGAAAAGAAGCATCGCGAATTTTCCGAAGGTTCTCTTGGTCGCGCCTGCGGTCGCACTCTCGGCAGAGGGCGCGGTTTTTTCGGGTATTGGAGCAAAAGCGAGAACGAACGCGTTTGTTATCGGGATCAGTGACCAGACGAGCGGGATTATTTGCCAGAGATTTCCGAGAAATTTAAGTGCCAGAGCACTCAGAAGAATTACCGCCATCTGTCCCCAACAGTAAAATGAGTGAGCGAAGGAAAAGCCTTTGCTATCTCTTTGAGGGAGTCTGTCGAAAAGCGGATTTATCATAACTTCAAGCAGTGCGCTTCCCACCGAATAGGTGACGACCGCGATGATTATTCCGATAAACGGATCGATCATCATAGGAAGAAGGGAGAGAAAAATAAGTCCTGAGGCGGAGGTGACGTGTGCAAGCACTGCAAGTAAACGGAGATTTACTTTTTCGCCAAGCGACGCCACGAAAAGGTCTATGCCGATCTGTACGAAAAAGGTCAGAAATATAATAAGTGAAAGCTTTGCGCTTGAAATTCCGTAGTCGTTTTGAAAAATAACGAAAAACAGCGGCGTGAGGTTCAAAACGATAGCCTGCGTAACGTATCCAACGTAGCAGGCTATCTCGGTTGTTTTTGTGCTTCTCATCTTTTATTTTGCAAGCTCAATAAGCGAGGAGATAAGCTCCTCAAAGGTCATGCCTTCGTTCATCATAAGCTTTGGGTACATGCTTATCGAGGTAAATCCGGGAAGGGTGTTTATTTCGTTGAAGAATATTTCCTCGCTTGCAGTTACGAAAAAGTCAACTCTCGAAAGACCTCTGCAACCGAGTGTTTTGAAGATCTTTTCGGCGTAAGTACGGATCTTTTGCGAGGTTTCGTCCGAAATTCTCGCAGGGATATGATAGGACGCGGTGTCGTTTTTGTATTTGGTGTCGTAGTCGTAGAAGTCCGCGCCCGGATCGATCTCTCCGCAGACCGAGATTTTAAGCGTTTCGTTTCCAAGGACGGCAACCTCGATCTCGCGCGCCTTTATATATTCCTCGATGAGAGCCTTTCCGCCGTATGCGAGAGCGTCGTCAAGTGCCTTGCCCAGCTCGCTTTCAGAGCAGACCTTGGAGCTTCCGACGGAGGATCCTGCCGAGGTCGGCTTGACGAACAGGGGATATCCCATCTCACGCGCCCAGTCAAACGCTTCTGCATAGGAGCTCTCCTTGTGAGCGTCGAGTACGACGAAAGCTCTCGCCTGAGGAATTCCGACTCCGTTCAGGATCGCTTTCGTTACGCTTTTGTCCATACAGATCGCAGATGCAAGGCAGGACGGTCCGACGAATGGAATACCTGCAAGCTCGAAAAGTCCTTGCAGACGTCCGTCCTCGCAGTTTTCGCCGTGAACGGCAGGGTACATAACGTCGATCTTTACGCTTCTGCCGTCTGCGAGGCAGAGAGCCTTTTCTCCAAAGGACGGCGAAAGGACTGCCTCGGTGAGATTTTTTTCGTCCGAGATCCAACTTCCGTCGGCAATTTTCGAGCTCTCGCCCTCAAAGACGTACCATTTTCCTTCCTTGGTAATGCCGAGGAGTGTGACCGAGTATTTTTTCGGATCAATTCCGCTAAGTATTGCGCTCGCACTTCTGAGCGATACCTCGTGCTCGGAGGACTTTCCCCCGAATATCAGACAAACGTTTTTCATTTTTCTTTCTTGGGAAAACTTTTTGTAAAAAGTTTTCCCAAACCCTTTCAAAAACTTTGCTTAAAAGATTATACTTTGTTTTTTTCTAAAACCGCCACGCGGTCGTTTGAGCCGTAGTCCTTTATCACCGTGCAGGAAAAACCGTGATCTTCGGCAATTTTGGTTATGTCCTCACGCTCATCAAAGCCGATTTCAAAGATGAATTTTCCGCCGATTTCAAGATTTTTCGCAAAATCCCGAACGAAACGCCTGTAAAACACAAGCCCGTCCTCGCCGCCGTCAAGCGCGATCATCGGCTCGCAGGAAAGCTCGGGATAATCGCTTATCACCGAGGTTCTGATGTACGGCGGATTTGAGATTATAGCAGGGAAAAGCCGCTCTCCGAGCGGATCCGTAGTCAGTAGATCGGCGCACAAAAACCGAGCTCTGTCCGAGAGTCCGAGCAGTCTTGCATTTTCCCTTGCCGCATCGAGTGCCTCACTTGACAGATCGATCGCGATAGCCCTGAGATCCGGACGGTCGTAGAGGATCGAGAGCGCGATGCAGCCGCTTCCCGTACAGAAATCAACGAAAACCGAGTTTTTCGGCAGATCGCGGATAGCTATCTCGACAAGACGCTCGGTGTCAGGACGCGGTATAAGGCAGGCGCGGTTTACTTTGAACGTGTGCCGCCAGAAATACCACTCGCCGATAATGTAAGCCGCGTGCTCTCCTGCATCAAGCCGCGCAAGAGCGCCGCGCGCGGAGTCCGCATCGTTTTTGTAAAAATCGAGTATAATTTCTCTTTCGTTCATTTTTCTCCCCTTACGGCAGGAGCGATGTTTATAACGCCGAGCCCCGATTTTTCTGCATAGTTCATAGTATAATATGATCCGCCGCCGCGATGTGTGACGTAAGATATGCAGTAGGCAGATCTGTCAACCATATATCTGTTGCGGATAAACATACATTCGCGCGTGTAGTGATCGGACAGAGTTACCACCTCGTCGGCAGAGCGGAGAATACTGTTATAAAGCGTGCGGTCTGCAAACGACCACCTTGCGCTCTGCTCAGGGCAGGGGACTGCGAGCGTCAGGAAGATCCTGACCTCGTTTCCGTTTTCGTCTGTCAACTGTTCATTATCGCGCATATTTATAAGGGTGACTGCGGCGACCGTGTCGAAGCCGAGCGCACCGCCCGCGATAAAATGGCGCACGCTATGCCGCACGAGCGTACGGACTATTCTTTTTATCTCGTCGGAAGCCGACTGCTTCTCAGTGTCCGACATTTTTCGGTGACCTGTGAAACAGCAGCTTGCACTTTTGTCAAATTCCATAGGGCTTCCTCCGTAGATGCATTATCCTTTTTATTATAGCAAATACTTTTCGCTTATTCAAGGGTTCTTGACAAATATATTAAAAAAACAGCGGTTGCAGGTATCTGCCTGCAACCGCCGAATGTTTAAATCAAAATTCAGGTTCTATTTCTTTTTGATTTTTTTACGGACATAACAATTACAAACACACCAAAAACCATTACAGCCGTGAGAATAGATACAAACAGTGATGTGTAATTTCCATCTCCGGTTTCGGGATTGTTTCCGATGTTTTCCTGATCTCCGTCATTGTCCTCATCTCCGACAGGCGCGTCACCGAGAATTTCTGCGGGAACTATGGCGCCGTCGTCGGAAATCTCAAACTCAACGAGAACGTATACGAGGTTTCCGCTTGCCATCATAGAAGCTTCAAGCTCTTCCTGAGTAATTACCCTTGCTGTAATTATCTTACCGTTGAAGATGATCGTTCCGTCGGTGATGTTTGTGCCGTAATCAACCGAAACTAAAAGTAGAATAGCGTATTTTCCTTCGCTTACAAACACTGCGTCGTACTCTACCATAAAGTCTTCAAGAGAATTAAAATCCTCGAAGCTGTTGATCTCGGGGAACTCTCCGTCAGAGGAGTAAAGCCACAGGAAATCTTCTACAACGTAATCCGCATCGATAGGAAGCTCGAAATCTATTTCGCTGTCGTAAACTGAATCACCTTCGGAAGGAAGGTCTTTAACCGTGAGGTCGAGCGAAACGTCCTTTTCGACAAGCTCTGCGAGTTCGAACTCGAAGAACACTACCGTTCCATAGATCTCCTCGACTCCAATATCTACACGAAGAACGGTTATCGGGACTTCTACTCCGTTGATTATTGCAAAGTCAGATGCGAAAACATAGTTTTTGTCGGTGACTATCGCAAATGCTGCTCCATAGTTATAGCCATCAACAAATGTCGAAAGAGCTTGATCGTATCCCATTTGATATAGTGTAAAGAATTCCTCGTAATTATCAAATGTAAGTGTGGGGAACGCCTCGTCTGATGCAAACCAGATGAATTCTATTTCATCACGCATTTCCTCGGGAATAGCGGCGAGAATACTATCCGAAAGCTTGATGTCGGGAGTATAATCATAACCGAAGCCCACGGACGGAAGAGCATCTATGTCTGCCTCAAAGGTGATCTCCTCGGGATTAGTATCGTTAGCGGTGTAGGTGATAACTATCGAAAGATTTTCGGCAGGCATATGGAATCCGTCCGGATCGCCACCGGTGAATTCGTCGTAACCGATTCCGTTAAGAGTCATAGACAGCGTGTATCCGGGAACGTGCTCTGCCTGAATAAATATATATTCATTTACGAGTGCTGAGGAAGGAACGAACACGCCATAATCGGAATCAACGGTTATAGTGTACGGAGTGTCGTCGTAGATTCCTTCGATAAGAACGTTGTTGTCCGGCATAATGAAGATGACCGTTATATTATAGTCGTCTTCTTCGATCACGGTAAAGTCAATTTCTTCACCGTTTACCGTGAAGCCTACCCAACCGGCTTCCTTAAAGTATCTCAACTCGACCTCTTGTCCCGCAACGAAGCAGTTGTAACCGTTATCGGTCCAAAAATCTATCCAAACGTTGCAGTCATATTCGAAATCCTCGTCTACGGTGATCTCATAGACGGAGGCAAATATAAGCTCAACCTGAACGTCCTCTGCGGGCATGGTAAATTCTATATTGCCGCTTTCGTCTGCGTTGATCTTTTCGCCGTTTACATATGCGCCGGCAAGCTCTTCATCACCATTATACAGAATGGCTATAATAGAACCTTCTTTTGCGCAAATTGTAGGTTGCCAATAATCTTCATGTATTTCGATTAGAAATTCAATGTCTTCATTGGCTGTTGTCAGCTTGTAAAGCTCGGTGACAAGAACAATTTCAACGTCTTCATTCGGCATAGTAAATTCGAACACATTACTGTTTGAAGTGATTTTTTCGCCATTTACATAAATGTAGGAAATAACAGGGGCGGAAAAACCGAAAATGTCTGATCCAACTCTATATATAGGACTGATTATATTCACGGTGTTTCCTGCCGCAACAGTATCAGAGTTTTGAACTTCGACAACAAAGTTATTACATGCTATGCCTATATAATCGAGGTTATCCAAAATTACACTGCTTGCATTATCAAGATTAACAGTAATTTGATATTTGTCAGCGGATACCAGAGTAACCACTACGTCGTGATCGGGCATTGTGAAGTAGGCGTCTCCGTTTTCATTTGCGGGAATCGTTTCGCCGTCAACTATTATCTCTTCTAGACGAGATGTAGACTTATAATAATAAACATTAACAAGCGTGCCTGCGAAAGCACTGTTATCAAGTACATTTAACCTAATATGCTCCGAACCTTCACCGACTACCGTAATAGATCTCTTTGGCGAGACGACAAATTCAATCTCAACATCCTCGTCAGGCATGGTGAAGTATATATATCCCTCCTCATCAACGGAATATTTCGTCCCGTTGATATATGCACCGACAACGCGATGTTCTTCGGGAATTTCCAAGCTGCGAGTTCTGATTCTTATTTTTGTGCCTTCGGGCGCGGAACTACAAACATACCACCCACCGTTTGCGCTTTCGTAGGACACCCGCAGATCAGGATAATCCGGCGAAGTTATGTCATACGCCTTTTCAAGCACAACCTCAATCTCAACGTCTTCTGCGGGCATTTCGAAGTCGGTATAGTCGTGCATCTCTGCTTTTATAAGCTCTCCGCCGTTTACACGTATTCCTGCAAGTACATAATTGTAATACTCGGATTCTTCGTCATCACAATTAAACCATACCGTCACCTCCGTCCCTTCGGTGGCTATACCGTGACGGGTATGAATATATTCAGAGTATTCTGTGTCGGTAAACGTTATGGTATACGCCTTTTCAAGTATAGCCTCAATCTCAACGTCTTCTGCGGGCATCGTGAAGTAGGCAAGGCCGTGGGTGTCTTCAACTGCTTCTATAAGCTCTCCGCCGTTTACACGTATTCCTGTAAGTACGTGATTGTAATGCTCAGATTCCTCGTCATTACATTCAAACCATACCGTCACTTCCGCCCCTTCAGTGGCTCTGTCTACTCCACTGATGGATACATTTGTTATATTTCCGTCTTCGTCCTCGTAAAAATATGATCTAGAAAAGCTCAAATATTCTGTACCCGTAAACGTGATGCCATACGTCTTTTCAAGTATAGCCTCAATCTCAACGTTCTCCGCAGGCATTGTGAAGCTGGCATAGTAGTTGGCTCCAACTGCTTTTATAAGCTCTCCGCCGTTTACACGTATTCCTGCAAGTACATAATTGTAATACTCGGACTCTTCGTCATAACAATCAAAATATACGTACACTTCCGTCCCTTCGGTGGCTTTGTCTTTTTCGAGGCCGGTATAAAGATAAAGGTACTCCGAGTATTCGGTGTCTGTAAATGTAATACTATACTCCGTCACCTCCTCTGCCGACATAGTCAGTACTGCCGACAATATAACTGCCGAGAGCACTGCCACAAAAGCAACGCACAACAAAATCAGTTTTTTCGTCATTTCTGTTTCCTCCTTGAATGTAAAATAAAAAAGTGCGTCTCCAACAAGAGACGCACGAAAAAGTGAATCTCTCATTGTCGTCACACAATTCTATCACCCATAGGGACACAGAAAAGAGAGAAACATCTTTTTACAAAGATATAGTTTCCCTAAGGGTGCAAAATTATTGAATTGTGTGACAGGAACATTATAGCACTAAGAGAAGCTTTTGTCAATGTTTTTTGCAAAAATCGCTTGTCTTGACAAAGAGGGTATTATATGGTATCATTTTATTAAGAAATTTCTTTAAAGGAGGACGTCCGAGTGGCAGACAAAAAGATAACTATGACCTCTCCGATAACGGCGCTTTCGGGGATCGGCGAAAAACGCGCTCAGCTTTTTGCAACGCTCGGAGTTTTCACGGTCGGTGACCTGCTCCGCTTCTTTCCGAGGGCCTATCAGAACAGAGGCGACGTCAAGACTCTCTGCGAGGCGGCGATGTCGGGCGAAACCTCGTCGATGATACTCACCGTTTCCTGCGAGCCGAAGTCGGTGAGCGTTAAAAGAGGAATGACGCTTACGAAATTCACTGCATTTGACGATAGCGGAAAATGTCAGATCGTCTTTTTCAATCAACCATACGTAAAGCAGCTTTTCCACACGGGCGAAACCTTCCGCTTTTACGGAAAGGTCACGAGAAGCAAAAGCTCGTGGAATATGTCCTCACCTGATTTTGAATCGACCGCGCTTTCGCGTGCGCTCCCCGATTTTTACGCTATATATCCCTTGACTGCCGGACTTTCGCAAAAGATCGTCCGAAACACTATCTCGCTTGCTATTCAGAGCGCTGAGGTCGGCGACGAGGTCATTCCCGATAATATAAGACAGGAAAACTCGCTTATAAGCCTTTTTGAGGCGATAAAGATAATACACGATCCGCAAAATCTCGCACAGCTTGATAAGGCGAGAAGGTATTTTGTGTTCGAGGAGCTCTTCGAGTTTGCGCTCTCGATAATGAAGAACGCGAAAAAGCGCGAGGGACGCCCGGGAGCTGTGCTCACGCTTTCGGACGCGGATAAACGCGCATTTTTAAACGTGCTTCCCTTTACTCTGACCGATGCACAGGCAAGGGTAATACGCGATATATATTCGGATATGGGCTCGGGAAAGGCGATGCATCGCCTTGTTTCGGGCGACGTCGGAAGCGGAAAGACGATCTGCGCGGCGGCGGCACTCTATCTTGCTGCCAAAAGCTCGCGTCAGGGAGCGTTTATGGCGCCTACCGAAATACTTGCAGTCCAGCATTATAACGATCTCTCCGAGCTTTTCGGAAGGCTTGGAATAAAATGTACGCTTCTCGTCGGAAGTATGACAAAGACAAAGAAAAGCGCCGCCTGTGCCGAGATAGCCTCGGGCGAGGCGGGGGTTGTGATCGGAACGCACGCGCTTCTTTCGCAGGGTGTAGAGTTTGCAGATCTTGCTCTTGCCGTTACAGACGAGCAACACCGCTTTGGAGTTAATCAACGCGAAAGCCTTGCCGCAAAGGGAAAGGATCTGCACGTTCTCGCGATGAGCGCAACGCCGATACCGCGAACGCTCGCGATGTCGATCTACGGCGACCTCGATCATAGCGCGGTGGATACTCTGCCGCCAGGCAGACAGAAGGTTTCGACCTTCCTCGTTGACGAGCAGTACAGAGCGCGCCTGAAAGGATTTGTTCATAAGCAGGCGCTCGAAGGACGTCAGGTATATATCGTCTGCCCGTCTATCGAGGCTAGCACGAGCGATTTGAAGGATAGCGAAACCGACACCTCGGCTCTGGTTGACTTTTTCGGAAATCCGATAAACGAGGGCGCAGGCAAGCTCAAAAACGCGACCGAGTATGCTCAGGCTCTCGCGGACGAATTTCCCGATATTAAAATTGCCTGTCTGCACTCAAAAATGCCGTCCGCCGATAAGGATAAGATAATGTCGGAGTTCGTTTCCGGAAATATCTCGGTGCTCGTATCGACGACGGTTATAGAGGTTGGAGTTAACGTGCCGAACGCTACGCTTATGATTATCGAAAACGCCGAGCGCTTCGGACTTTCTCAGCTTCATCAGCTAAGAGGGCGAGTCGGACGCGGCAAGCATAAATCCTGGTGTATACTCGTGAGCGACAACCCTGCCGAGCAGTCTAAAAAGCGTCTTGATTCGCTCTGCTCGACAAACGACGGCTACCGTATAGCCGAGGCAGACCTCGCCCTTCGAGGCCCCGGAGATTTCCTTGCATCGGCAGGCAGAGATCTTCGTCAACACGGAGCGCCCAACTTCCGTATGGCAAATCTTTGCGACGATATTGACATACTGCATAGCGCGTTTGACGCGGCAAGATCGGTGGCAAGCGGCGGAATATAATCGACGTGCGCGAATATAATGTTGTGAAGCCTTGAATTTTCGGGACTAAACAATGACGAAAAATGGATTTTTTTGCAATAAACTATTGATTTTTAGTGACCGCGAGTGTATAATGAATATATAAAACACGAAAGGAGGATTCTGAAATGGATCTTTTGAAGAAAATTTGGCCTACGCCTTTTAACGTAAAGGAAAAGGATATCGCATCGCTTATCATTCAGATTGTTATTTTTCTTGTAATCTGCGTGCTTGTTGGATTCCTTATCGGCATCCTTGCGCAATTCCCCATTATAGGCTGGATATTTGGTATCATCGGTAGCCTTATGGAAATTTACAGCATCGTAGGAATAGTACTTTGCTTCTTGAAGTTTTTCGCAATTGTTAAGTAATTGAAAAAGCTGACTAATTTCTGTTAAAATCAAAAAAGCATAGAACGAAAGGTTCTATGCTTTTTTGTTTTGTGTGATTAGATAGTTACCGTTTTTCCTGCGGGGATACAGATAATGTCGGTCTTGTCCTTTTCAACCCAGACGTCGAGCGACGAGGGGTTGTAAAGGATCTTTTCGTCTGCCGATACGACGAGCGCCCTCTGCGCCTGTCGGTAGCGGTAGATTTCTATATTCGTAGCGTACCAGATCTTGCCCGAGCCCGAAACGAGAGAAAGAATCTTCTCCATATGCTCCCAATCCTCTTCGCATCTCAGCTCGTGAGCGTGTCCCCAAATATAGAGAAGCGGTCGCTCCCACGGGGAGTCAAGAGCAGCCATAAACTTTTCGCAAAGAGGAACGGCGTTTTTGTGATGGCAGGTGGGGTGCCATTCGAGAAAGTTTTTAGGAAATTCGAATTTTTCGGTATTCACCGTTGTTCTGCTGTAAACTATACCGCAGGCAGAGAGGGCGTTTTCAACCTCTTTTGAGTAGTCGCCCGACGGATATGACATACCAACGACAGGGTATAGCGCGATTTCTTCGAGCGCGCGGCGGTTTTCAAAGACCTCGTTTATAATGCTCGACGCGGGCATGTTGTTAAGAAATCCGTGAGTCGAGGTGTGACAGGAGATCTCGTGACCGCGGTAGAGCTCGCGAAGCGTGTCCTTGCGTCTGTCAAAGTCCGCCCTTTTGTCGTTTAAATGAAAGGTGCCCTTCACGCCGTACTTGTTAAAAAGCCCAACGAGGCGGGCGTCGTTTGTATGACCGTCGTCATAACTGAACGTGACTATTCTTTTCTTGCCTTCCGGAAAAACGTTAAACTGTATCATAAAATTCTCCTTAATTTTGCTTTTGGACGCTCTTGTATTCGTCGTAATAGCGATAGTAAGGACAGGACGCGCTATCTCCCGAAATAAAGCGGATCTGATCGTCCTGATCGAGATTTACTCGGCAAGAGTAGGACTCATAAAACTCGTCGTAATCGTAAAATTCACAGCTTTCGCAGCTTGACTGCCGCTTTTTCTTTTGAGGCGGCTTTTTTGAGCTTTGCATATCTGTTTTGATCCTTTCTTAAAGGTCAGGGCATATATTTCGCAAATTCCTCGCCCATATATTTCGCGATCCCTTCTTTGTTCAGAGATAGCGCATTTGCGGCGTCCTGAACGAATCTCTGTATTTTGAGATCGCTCACACAGTAATAGAGATAATCGAGATTTTCTCTCCATTTCGCCATATTCGGCAGGTGAGTCATATAAGAATTGTTGTCGTTTTTCCAACGCGCGATCTGATAGGGCATATCATTTTCGAGCTCGGCGACCATCTCGTCAAGGCGCGCCGTAGCGTTTTCCACCGAAAGCGTGGTGCTCAGTTGATAAGCAAGCCTGTCGAGGAAATATATGCGGTACTGCTTGTTTTCCATAAGAGCTCTGAAAAGCGCGTGAGTCTTTTTCGTACTGCTATCGTTTAAAAACAGGTTGAATCTGGTCCAGTTTGCGCGCAGGCTCATATCGTTGTCGTGCAGGATAAAATGCCATTTTCCGTCGTCGTAGTAGGGAGATTTGAACGCTCTGATGTTCGGGAGATCCTTGTCGCCCGCCCACATTCTCATTATTATCATATCCGAAAAGCTTTCGAGATCTATCTGATCGGCAAGCCACTTGTAGTTGTCGTCGTTTGCAAAATTTAGCTTTTTGGTATAGACGTTCTTCCAGATCGTGCTCCAACCCTGACTCGAACTGCCCGTGTTCAGTGTGTTCGTCCAGTCGATGATCGTCACACTGTCCTTGGGTACATCGAAATGGTCTGCGATAAAATCGTCGTCCACCTTTTCGCGGATAAAATATATTCCCCAGTATTCTCCGTTGAGATAGAGGTGACAAGGTCTGTACGCCTGAACGAGCACCTCGGACATATATCCGCTATACGCGGCAAGCGAGGCGACGTACTCGTCCGCCATCATCGAGTCGGTAGCGTAGCAGTTTTGCGAGCCGCTTCTCAGAACGATGTTGTTGAAGCTGTCAAGGCTCATATTTTCGAAGACCTGATATTCAAGACGTCCCTTGCCGTAGCTTGCACGGAATTCGAGCTGAAAGCTCTTTTTCGGAAATCTTCGGCTGTACGCGCCGAAAACCTTTATTCCGCAGTCGATAGAGAACTCCTCGTTTCCGTCAACGTAAAAGGCGCAGTTCGCCTGTCTTTCGATCTTGGAATTGTATCTGGTGTATATTCCGTTTGATCCGAAAAGATCGTCGTCTGACATCGAGATCTTGATGACCGGCAGAGTGTACTCGGGAATTTTGATGAAATAGTTGTAGGTCACAGAGTACGAGGGGATCTTGTCGCCCGAGTAGGCTATCGCGCGGATCGCCATCGTTTTACTGACCTCTATCGTTTCTCCGTTGTATTTTGCCGACGCGGTAGACGGCTTCGTGCCGTCGGTGGTGTAATATATCGTGCCCTCGCCCGAGAGAGTTACTCTCTGGGTGTCGGTGTAAATGCCGCTCGGCGAGCTTGCGAGCGGCGTTGTCGTTATGGTTTCATATCCGTCGGGATTTGCCTTTCCGGGCGTAGGAGTTGCGAAATAGATGAGTCTGTCGCCGTAGCGTCCCCAAGCGCGGTTTACAGGAATGTCGGGAACGGCAAGCGCGTCCGAAACGTATCCATCCTCACGATTTAGCCAGATGTTCTCTCCGTCGGACGAAATTCCGATGGGTGCCGCACCGCTTACTTCGGTGTCACAGTAGATAACGTAGTAAGCACCGCTTTCAAGCGTGATCTCGGGCAGACGGTAGAGAAGAGGCGTGCTGTCTTTGTCCGAGAGGAAATATTTTGAAAGGTCGATCGGCTCGCTCGACGCGTTGTATATCTCGACCATATCGCAGTATTTTTTGTTGAAGGGCGAATATTTCGTGTTCGAGGAAACGACCTCGGATATAACGAGTCCCTTGCGCGAGGTTATGGCGAGAGTCGAGCCGCTCTCGGTGTTTTCGTATCCGGGCGACGGGTAGTCAACGATGCCTCTGTCGTATGTCCAAGCGGTGTTTTTCTCCATCGCTTCGTAGATGACAGATGCGGCAAGAACGCCGTCGTTACGGGTAATATAGACGCTCTCGCCGTCCTTTGAGAGCTTGAAGGGGAGATCCTTTTCACAGGCGAGAACGGTGTACTGACCGCTTTCAAGAATTGTCTCGGGCAGTCTTGCCTTGTAGGGCTCTGTCGAGTCTGTCGCGGCATAGTAGTCTGACAGGTCGATCGCGTAGTCCGAGCCGTTGTAGAGCTCGATCCAGTCGCAGTCCACTCCGTTTATCGGGAATAGCGAGTTTGTCGACATAAGCTCACTGATTATAAGATTGTCCTTCTCGCGCACGTTTTCGTATCCGGGCGTAGGGAAGGGAGTTTCACTTCCGTTTGCTCTTACGAACGAGTGGTTTGCGGTTTTGTTGACGTAAAGGAAGCTTTCGCATATCGCCTTGCCGTGTGTGAGCGTAACGACGCCCTTCGAGGCAAGCGTGAGTGCAATCGAGCTTTCGGTGCTTTCGCCGTTTGCGAAAACGAGAGCATACTCACCCGAAGCGAGCTTTATGGCAGGCAGGGGAGTATCCGCGCTCGTGTCCACGCGAATAGAATACTGTGAAAGATCGACCTCGGCATCGCTCGTGTTGAAAAATTCGATCCAAGGCGAGGTCTTGCCGCCCAAGTCCTCTGCGCCGACGGTGTTTACGACCATAAGCTCGGTTATCTTGATAGCGGGGTTTTCCTCGACGACCGGTGCTTCGGGAGCAGGCGGCGTCTGAGTATCGGTGCCGTCTGTGCCGTCGTTCTGAGTGCGGTCACCTTCGCCGGTGTCGGTGCTTTCGCCGGTGTTTTGCACACAGGCGGTCATAAGCGAGAGAAGCGTAACGAGGACGAGCAAAAGTGCAAGTCCGCGTGCAAGGAGCTTTGTAAACATTTTATCCTCCGTATAGTAAAAGTCCGAAAAGACTTAAAATTCAAAATATTTCCTACCTTGATTATAATTCCAAGCAAGAGATTTGTCAATACATAAATTATGACCGATTGCAGAAATTATCTTGAACTTTGGAGGAGGTGCCCGTTATATTACTCGAACTTGTCTGTCATAACCTCTATGGCGAGCTTTGCACCGAGTCGAAACGCGTACACGAAAATCTTTTGCTCGTTTATGTTTGTCAGCTCGGCGTAGCAATCGTCGAATTTTTCCAAGATGGCTTTTTGATCATCGGTTAGACTTGCATTCAGATCGTCGTGATGTCTTGCAACGTATCCCATAAGTTCCTTTGTTTCTTTACTTAGCTCACGGCATTTTACGCTCGGATCTATGTTGCCGTACCAAAGTTCTTCGATTATTTTTCTCATAGTTAATCTCCTATATGTTGATGATATATAAATATATCACATTTTGAGATAAAAGTCAATATCTCAAAACGAGATATGTTAAAATAACTTAGATATATTTTAGCAGGGAGAATATTATGAGGCTTCGTGATTTGAGAGAAGATAAAGATTTGACACAGAAAGAAGTAGCAGACTACTTACATGTAAAGCAAAACACATATTGTCAATATGAAAACGGACAGAGGCAGATTCCGATAGAGTGCCTCGTTGCTTTGGCAAGGTTTTATAATACGTCAACCGACTATATTTTGGGTTTGACCGACGAGAAATAACCGTCGCGCCGCCTTGGAAATAAAAACAGAGAGAGCAAGAATAGAAGGATAAAACCTTCCGTTCTTGCTCTCTTTTTTTGTCGATATATTTTCGCTTCGCGAAAATTCGATATGAGATAAATCCCGTCGGGGATTTATCTCGATTTTAAAGCGTCGCCGCCATAACCGCCTTGATCGTGTGCATACGGTTTTCGGCTTCGTCAAATACTATCGATTGCTCGCTCTCGAACACTTCGTCGGTAACCTCCATGCAGTCGAGCCCGAATTTTTCGTTTATCTGCTTTCCGATTCCCGTTCCGAGATCGTGGAATGCGGGCAGACAGTGCATAAAGCGGCATTTTTCTCCCGCATTATCCATAAGAGCCTTCGTTACGCGGTAAGGCGTGAGATCGTCGATTCGCTCCTGCCATACGCTGTCGGCTTCGCCCATCGAAACCCAAACGTCGGTGTAGATAACGTCTGCGCCCTTTGTCGCTATCATCGGATCCTCGATGAATTCAAGGATCGCTCCGGTCTTTTCGGCAATCTTCTTGCACTCACTTACAAGCGTTTCGTTCGGGAAATATTTTTTTGGAGCGCAGGCAACGAAATGCATACCCATCTTCGCGCAACCGACCATAAGAGAGTTGCCCATATTGTATCTCGCGTCGCCCATATAAACGAGCTTCTTACCGGAAAGTCCGCCGCAGTGTTCCTTTATGGTGAGGAAATCTGCAAGTATCTGGGTGGGGTGAAACTCGTTTGTGAGTCCGTTCCAAACGGGGCAGGACGAGTATTTTGCGAGATCTTCAACGATCTCCTGTCCGAAGCCTCTGTATTCGATACCGTCGTACATACGCGAGAGAACGCGCGCGGTGTCGGAGATGCTCTCTTTTTTGCCGATCTGCGAGCCGCTCGGATCGAGATAGGTAACTCCCATTCCGAGATCGTGCGCGGCGACCTCAAACGCGCATCTCGTGCGAGTGCTCGTCTTTTCGAATATAAGCGCGATATTTTTACCCTCGCACATTTTATGCGGAACTCCCGCCTTTTTCTTCGCTTTAAGCTCTGCGGCGAGGTCTATAAGATAGGAGATCTCCTCGCTCGTGAAATCAAGGAGCTTCAAAAAATCTCTGTTTTTTAAGTTCATAATAATATCCTTTCTTAGGGAACTTTTTGAAAAAGCTCACTAAAACCTTCAAAAACTTTAAATAAAACAATAAAATCTATTTTAAGTAGAGTTTTTGGGAAAGTCTGAAAACCCTTTTTTCAAAAAAGGGTTTCAGGAATCATAAAACCTTTGCGAGGAACGAGCGGAGTCGGTCGCACTGAGGGTTGCCGAAAACGTCGGCGGGAGCGCCCTCTTCTGCGATAACGCCCTCGTCAAGGAAGATAACGCGGTTTGATACCTCGCGCGCAAATCCCATTTCGTGAGTTACAACTACCATGGTCATTCCCTCATGGGCAAGCTCCTTCATAACGTCGAGAACCTCGCCGACCATTTCGGGGTCGAGTGCCGAGGTCGGCTCGTCGAAGAGCATGAGCTCAGGCTCCATGCAAAGCGCACGGACGATAGCAACTCTCTGCTTCTGACCGCCCGAGAGCTGATTTGGATAAGAATCCGCTCTGTCCGCAAGACCTACTCTTGCAAGAAGCGCGAGAGCCTTTGCCTCTGCTTCCTCCTTGGGGAGCTTTTTGAGCATCATAGGAGCAAGCGTGAGGTTTTTCATTACAGTCAGGTGAGGGAAGAGGTTAAACTGCTGGAAAACCATTCCCATTTTCTGACGGTGGGCATTGAGATCGACCTTGGAATTTGTCAGATCCTCGCCCTCGAAGAAAATGCTTCCGCCGCTCGGCTCTTCGAGAAGATTGAGGCAGCGCAGGAAGGTTGATTTTCCCGATCCGGACGCGCCGATAACACAGACGACGTCGCCCTTGTTTATATCAATGTCTATCCCTTTCAGGACCTCGTTGCTGTCAAAGCTCTTTTTCAGATCCTTGACGCTTATTATCGTGCTTTGAGAAATATTATTTTCCATCGCTTCGACGCAGCCTCCTTTCAAGTGCGGAGAGAAGTTTGGTCATAAATACGACCATAATGAGATACATAAGAGCAAGAAGAATGATCGGATTTACCGCGTCAAAGGTCTTGTTTCGAATGTTGGTTGCCGCGCGGGTGAGGTCAACGACCGCAACGTATCCTGCGACCGACGTTTCTTTGAGAAGCGCGATGCACTCGTTTCCGATTGCAGGGAGAATGTTCTTTATAGCCTGCGGGAAGATGATCTTCGCCATCGCCTGACCTTTGGAAAGTCCGAGCGAGCGAGCCGCCTCCATCTGACCCTTGTCAACCGCGTTGATACCGCTTCTGATAAGCTCTGCCATATAAGCGCCCGAGTTGATACCGAACGCGATAACTGCGACGATAACGCCGTCGGTCGAAACGAGGATTATGTAGAAGAAAACGAGCAGAAGAACGGTCATCGGTATTCCGCGGATAACGGTCGTGTAGAGATCGCAGATCCAGGTCACGAAACGAAGCTTTTTGTTTCCTTCGCAGAAATATTTTGCAACGGCGATCACGGTACCGATGACGACACCGATCACAAGCGCGCCGAGCGTTATTATAAGTGTGTTTAACAGACCTTCGAAGAGCCACTCGTAGCGATTACCCTCTATAAAGGTCTGGTGAAGCTTGTCAAACCAGTTCATTTAGTTTAAAATTCCTTTAAAAAGTTATTCTTTTAAGCAGATAGCAGCTCCGCAGGTTTTGCGGAGCCGCTGCTTTTTTAATTGTTATTAAGCTTAGGGCTTAACGTAGGATTCGCCGTGTGCCTCGAAGATAGCCTGAATGGTGCCGTCCTCGATAAGACCTTCAAGGATCGAGTTGATCTCTGCAACGAGGTCCTCGGAACCGAATGCGAAGGAGAATGCGTAGGGCTCGTCGGTCATGTTCTCGTCGAGAATTTTGAGTCCGTCGCCTTCCTCAACCATCTGAATAGCGGTGAGATTGTCAACTACCCAAGCGTCAACGCTTCCGGTGGTAAGAGCTGCCTTAGCGTCTGCATTTGCATTGAACGCCTTAACGTCGTATCCTGCCTCGGTGCAGCCTTCGTCAGCGGTGGTACCGGTCTGAACCGAAACCTTCTTGCCTTCGAGGTCTGCCTTGGTAGCGATCGAGCTGCCTTCCTTAACTACGATAACCTGAGCGGCATTGTAGTAGGGAACGGTGAAGAGCATGTTTTCTTTACGCTCGTCGGTTGCCGTGATACCCGACATACCGCAGTCGTACTTAGCAGACTGGATACCGATAAGAACCGAGTCGAAGTCCATCTGAACGATTTCAAGCTCAACGCCGAGCTCTGCACAGATGAGTTCCATAATGTCAACCTCGATACCGACTACTTCGTTGCCTTCAAGGCTTTCGAAGGGAGGGAAGTCGGGAGAGGTTGCAACAGTGAGCTTGCCTGCTTCTTTAACTTCTGCAAGAGTCTTGCCCTTTGCGCCGCAGGCGGTGAATGTGAGTGTAAGCATAACTGCTACGAGAATGAGTGCAATAATCTTTTTCATTGTTTTAATTCCTTTCAAATCTGAATTTATAATTTGTTTTTAGTTTTTCTTGTTATTCTTTGCGTTGACCTGTGCCTGAACCTTGATCGGAAGTCCGAAGAGGTTGATAAATCCTGCACTGTCAGCCTGATTATAGACGTTATCCTCGCCGAAGGTTGCGATCTCCTCGGAGTAGAGCGACCAGTCGCTCCAAACGCCCGCCTTTATGATGTTGCCCTTGTAGAGCTTGAGACGAACCTTACCGGTAACGTTCTCCTGAGTCTTGTCAACGAATGCCGAGAGAGCTTCTCTGAGAGGTGTGAACCACTGACCGTTGTAAACGAGGTCGGCGAACGTTACTGCAAGCTCCTGCTTCTTGTGAGCGGTCATCTTGTCGAGAGTCATCGTTTCAAGATACTTGTGTGCTTCGTAGAGGATCGCTCCGCCGGGAGTTTCGTAAACGCCTCTGCACTTCATACCTACAAGTCTGTTCTCGATGATATCGAGAAGTCCGATGCCGTTTTCTCCGCCGAGCTTGTTGAGTTCGAGGATTATCTCCTTAGCACTCATTTCCTTACCGTTAAGCGCGGTAGGGATACCCTTTACAAAGTCGAGCTCGATGTAGGTCGGCTTGTCGGGAGCCTTGATAGGCGAAACGCCCATTTCAAGGAATCCGTCCTTGTCGTAAAGAGGCTCGTTGCCCGCATCTTCGAGGTCAAGACCTTCGTGAGAGAGGTGCCAGAGGTTTTTGTCTTTGGAGTAGCTGGTTTCTCTCGTTATTTTAAGAGGAATGTTGTGCGCCTCTGCATAGTCGATCTCTTCATCTCTCGATTTGATGTCCCATTCTCTCCAAGGAGCGATGATCGGCATATCGGGAGCGAAAGCCTTGATGGTAAGTTCGAATCTTACCTGGTCGTTACCCTTTCCGGTACAACCGTGGCAGATAGCGTCCGCGCCCTCTGCGATAGCGATCTCTGCAATTCTCTTTGCGATTACAGGTCTTGCGAACGAGGTGCCGAGCATATAGTCCTCGTAAAGTGCGCCTGCCTTGACTGTCGGGATTATGTAGTCGTTTACAAACTCTTCGGTGAGATCCTCAACGTAGAGCTTGGAAGCGCCGGTTTTGAGAGCCTTCTCTTCGAGTCCTTCAAGCTCATCTGCCTGACCTACGTTTCCCGAAACTGCGATTACCTCACAGTTGTTGTAATTCTCTTTGAGCCAGGGAATTATTATCGAGGTGTCAAGTCCACCCGAGTAAGCAAGAACGACCTTCTTGATGTTTTTCTTATCCACTTTCGTATGTCCTCCGTTGTATATCGGTGAATGTTTATGCTATGATTATAAACCAAAATGTATAAATATGCAAGAGGTTTTTTGAATTTTTTTCAACTTTGTTGATTTTTGTAATATGTGTGATATTGTGGGCGCGCCTTTTGTCCAATCTGCACAATAAACCTGACCTTTTCGGAACTTTGAGAGCCGAAAGTTCGCAATTTTAAATAAAAAACCGAGCACGCCCGACCTGCGAGCGCGCCCGATAGATAATTTTTAAAACGAATAAAATGTATAAAATCCTGTATATTCAGCGTGAATATACAGGATTTATTCATTCAAATTCCAATTGCGTCCTCTTTTTTGACGAAATGAGCGTCGAAATCAACGGTATTTGACTCGGTTCCGATCGCCCCGTTTATTTTTTCTACGACCGCATTTGTGATAAGCTCTGCCGCCTCACGGGTGTAGAAATGAGTCATATCAGAGTGATAGCTAAGGGGCTTGTCCGCAAGAAGAGCGTAGAGATCGTTTATCTCAAAGCCGTATTTTTTCACCACCTCGACAGCTACCGCGTTGTACTTTTCAATGTCGGAGTTGTAGCGCATAAAGGTCTTGGGGTTGTAGCCCGCTTCGTTTACCGGTGTTGACGTTGCGAAGATGACCTTGGCGTTCGGGCAGATAAGCTTTATTCTCTTGCAAACGCGCTCCATAAACTGCTCATATACCTCGATAGGAGTCAGACAACCGTCCTCAAACATCGTAAGGCAGTCCCACAGTCCCGCGTTCCAGTGTACGCAGTCAACGTTTGCGCCGCCGAATTTACTCTGTCCTACCCATTCGTTGAAGTTGCGCAGAACGTACTGAGCAAAACGGCAGTTTTCCTGCGGGAAGTAGACCTCCGCCGAGCCTTCGAGCGCCATTTTTACGAATTTGTCATAGCCCTGACGGATCGAGTCGCCAATGAGAATTACTTTTTTCATAATGTATAAGTCCTTTCGGGAAAACTTTTCCTTTATTATACAACTACTTGCGCGAGATGTCAAGCGAGATTGGGCGCGATACTGTAAAATCCGAAAAGAATAAGCACCCGAAATGCGAAAAACGCTCGGGTGCTTATTTTGTTTATCAAATAAATCGCCAAAAGCACTTGAAACTTGCTCGGTAATGGTGTATAATCATAACGTTTTCAAATGACTTTCAAGAAAAGAGATGTTTTAATGAATAAGATTTTCAGACCGAAGATCATTGACGCTATGAAGGGATATACTGTAAAGCAGCTAGTATCTGACGTCGTTGCCGGACTCATCGTAGCGATAATCGCGCTTCCGCTTTCGATAGCTCTTGCAATCGCATCGGGAGTTTCGCCCGAAAAGGGTATATATACCGCAATCGTCGCAGGCTTTGTGATCTCGCTTCTCGGCGGAAGCCGCGTAAACATTTCGGGACCGACCGCCGCTTTTGCAACGATCGTCGCAGGCATCGTCTATCAGCACGGAATTGACGGACTCGTCGTCGCAACCCTTATGGCAGGTATTATACTGATAATTATGGGGCTTCTCCGCGTAGGCGCACTCATAAAATATATCCCCGAAACCATAACTGTCGGATTTACCTCGGGTATCGCGGTCACTATCGTCGTCGGTCAGATAAAGGATTTCCTTGGGCTCACCTTTGCCGAGGGTACTCATGCAGTCGAAACGACCGAGAAGATAAAGGCGGTCGCAGAGTCGATAACCACACTAAATCCTTGGGCGCTCCTTGTCGGTGCTATCGGACTTGCAGTTCTTATCGCGTGGCCTTATATTTCCAAAAAGATCCCCGGCTCGCTTATTGCCGTGCTCGTCGGAGTTTTAGCGGTAAAGCTTCTCAGTATTCCGGTAAATACGATAGGCGATCTTTATGAGATAAACGGTGCGCTTCCGAAATTTTCTTTCCCGTCGATAAACGGCGAGATGATAATAACTCTCCTGCCGAACGCCTTTACGATAGCAATTCTTGCGGGCATAGAGTCACTGCTCTCCTGTGTCGTTTCCGACTCTATGATTGATGATAAGCATAACTCGAACACCGAGCTTATCGCGCAGGGCGTGGGAAATATCTGCTCGGGACTTTTCGGCGGAATTCCTGCAACGGGTGCGATAGCAAGAACGGCGGCGAACGTCAAAAACGGCGGACGCTCTCCAATCGCAGGAATCGTGCACGCGATGGTTTTGCTTCTCATACTCGTCGTCCTTATGCCGCTCGCGGCTTGGATACCGATGCCGATAATCGCCGCTATTCTCTTTATCGTTGCATATAATATGTGCGAGTGGAGAGAGTTCGTGCATATCTGCAAGACCTCCTCTGCGCTTGATATAATCGTGCTCGTTCTGACATTTATTTTGACCATCGTTTTTGACCTTGTGGTCGCTATCGCAGTCGGAATGGTGATCGTTACGGCAAGGCGTATTATTAATAGGATAAAAAGTAAACGCGAAAAAGTGAATGAGTAAATTAAAACCCCGACGGTTTCCGTCGGGGTTTTTGCTATACGTGCTTGTACGGTCAAACTGATTTAGGCTTGACAAAGTGGTATGATTAAGATATAATACTACTGTGTTACCGTGACACACCTTTATACTTGTTTAAAAGGAGAAATAAAATGAAAAACACCGAACGGTATCTTGACGGAAAGAAGCTCCTTCTGCTTGGCGGCGGAGCTCAGATGGTGAACGTCACGAAAACGGCACAAAAGCTCGGTTGCCGGGTGCACGTGCTTGATTACTACGATACTCTCCGCTCACCCGCGAAGCTTATCGCGGACGCGTATTCCGACATCAGCATATTCGATACCGAAACGGTAGTGGACTATATAAAAGCAAACAAGATCGACGGAGTTCTTGCCGGATATACCGATTCCTATCTCGCTCAGTACAAAACCGTCTGCGAGAGCGCAGGACTGCCTTATTACGGCTCGGACGAAGCGTTCGGAGTAGCAACCGATAAAATGCTCTTTAAAAATGCCTGCATAAAAAGCGGCGTTGGATATATCCCCGGAACGAACGCTTATGATTTTGAAGGAGTTCTTGCTTTTGCAAACCAAAACGGCTATCCTCTTATGATAAAGCCGACGGACAATAGCGGATCGAGAGGCGTTATCAAATGCGAGGGGCCGGACGAGCTTGAAAAGTGCTACGAATACGCGCTTTCGTTTTCAAGGTCGAAGAACGTCATAGTTGAGAAATTTATGACCTGCGATTCGGTAGTTTGCTCATATCAGTTCGAGGGAGAAAACGCGTATCTTTCGGCGTTCTGTGACCGCTTTGTATATAAATGCGAGGAAAACGGTGCCGCGCGCACTGCCGCTTCCAAATATCCTTCTCCATATCTTGACAGATTTATCGCCGAAGAGGATGCGAATATGAAGCGTCTGTTCAAGGAGAACGGGTTCAGAGATGGCATGGTCGGAGTTATGGGCTACGTTGACGACGACGGATTTTATTGGTGCGAAATGACCTACCGTCCGAGCGGCGGACATCATTATACTCTTATTGACGATCAGTCGGGTATAAACGGACTTGAGCTTCTTATCGAATACGCCGTTACCGGAGAAACGAAGAGCTACGATCCCGAAAAGGAGGATCCGCATTTTAAGGACTGCTGCGGAATGGTACATATAGGCGGAATTCCCGAAAAGACGATCGCAAAAACCGAAGGACTCGACGAGGTTCGCAAAATGCCCGGAGTTATCGAGGTTGCCGAAAAGCTTCGCCCCGGGCAGACTGTCGGTAAGGACGGAACGACGGCACAGGTTCTGATTTCGGTCTGGATAAAGGCGAAAAGCTGGACCGAGTTCGATCAGATCATAAAAGACATAGAGAGCCTGTATAAGGTCTACGACGAAAACGGAGAATCAGTCGTAAAGGGCGGCTCTTATATAGTATAAAAAACGAAACAAAAAAACAGAGATGCCGACTGAACGTCAGCATCTCTGCTTTTTGTTTATTTCGTGTTTTCGTCTTTTGGTTTTTCCTTGTTTTCCTCGGAGGAGATATTTTTAATACTGAGTGCCTCGATCTTGCCGATATACATAGCGATAACGCCGATAACGAGAGCGGCAGATCCAATGATTATCACCCAAGGATAATACTGCTCGTAAAGGAAAACCGAGATCTTTTCTCCCCACGTTCCTCCAATGCAGAGCGCAATAATGAACGGAACGAGCGGAAGGACTCCGCCGAAGAAGGAGAGCGACATCAAAATACCGTATACGTGGTTTAAAATATTAAATATTTTCTTTTTCATAATTTTCCGTACCTCCTTAAATCAAGCCGAAAACGGGTATAAGTCCGAGTAAAGTGAAAACGGACAGGAGATAGTGAAGAATTATCCAGATAGCGCAGTTAAGCAGCGTGGGCTTTAGCTCGGACTGAGCAATTCCCATACCGGTATAAACACACGCGCAGTAGGGAGGGGTAACTCCGTGCATCGCTCCGCAAATGCAGGGAAGCATAGCGGCAACAAGCATAGGATTGCAGCCTGCGGCGGCCATAATCACGATTATACTTCCGCCGAAGATCTTTACCTGTGACGATCCGGGAAGGAGCATTCCCAAAACTGCACACAGAAGCGGAACGAGGAAGCAAAGCATCACTTTGTTGAGATTCAGATCTGCAAAAATATCTCCGATGGCCGTTTCTATTTTGAGATCCGCCAAAACGTTGCTTACAAAATATGCAAACAGAACGAGAGCTGCGGTGGGTACAACCTTCGTCATTCCCTTGGTGATCGATGAGTACATATTTTTCATGCTAAGGCTCGATCTTGTCGCTCTGTTTGAAAGCAGGGCTCCGCAGATAACGATGAGGCAGGGAATAATAAGCAGAAGACTGTTGTTGAGCGACTTTGCTCCGTCGCCAAGACGGGAGATGAAGAAGCTGTCGAACTTGCTTGTAAGTATAAAGGGAACGAACACGATGATCGGAAGGAAAATCGCTTTCCAACCGTGCTTTACGGACTCCTTAAAACTCGGAATATCCTCTTTTTGCATCGGCTTAACCTTGTAGTAACGGCACATAACCATAAGGGTAATGATTCTTTGAAGGATAAACCAAATGGCAATTCCCCAAAGAAGAAGCCAGTACTGAGGCATCGTATAGGTGTCCGGATATAACGTGTCGAGAATTGAAAATGCAATTCCGATCATTCCGGCAGGCGGGATCATATTACCCATCGTGCTCGCGTGAGCCTCGACGTTTGCCGCAAGATGAGGCGGGAATCCCGAACGGATCATAGCGGGGATAGTGAAAACGCCGGTGGTGGCTACGTTACCGGGGCCGGATCCGGAGAGAGAGCCCATATACGTACTGCCGATCACGGCAACGAATCCCGCTCCTCCTCTGAAACGTCCGAAAATAGAAAGAATTATAGCGATACAGTCGTCAATTACCGATGTTTTTGACAACAGATCCGCAGAGATGATAAACGCGAAGATGACGTACAGGGAAGGCTCTTTCAAAGCGCTAAATATATAACTGCCGACGTTTTGCCACGTTCCGGAAACCGCGAGCAGTGCTATGAAAGAGAAAAACATACTTTCGTACAGAGGTCGTTTTAAGATACAGAAGCAGATTATTGCCACGGCAAAGACCACTGCCAAGTATAAGATCTCAGGTGTCATACACACATTTCTCCTTTATTACAAAATCTTTTATATGATATAACAAAAAAAGCAAAAAGTCAAGACCTTTTGCCTTTTTATATAACAAAACGGACGAAAGACCGATTATTTCGTCATTTCAATCAGCTCCTCTACGGGCGTGATGGCTACGTCAACCGAGCCTCTTACCGTCGTCGTGCTCACGATATATTTTCCGTCGCTTGTAAACTGCGGATGCGGATCAAGATGCCAGTATGATCTCGGATATTTTGGTTTCGGCATGGCAGAGAAGATATCGACTGTCTTTTCGGTAAGTATGTAGCTTTTCACGCCTGTTTTTTCGTCAATATATTCCTCGAAAAAGGGCAGTTTTTCAAATTCGATCATGGCGTTTTCCTTTTTGGTTTTATCGGTTTTCTTTATTGTAGCATAAACGAGAACGGCTGTCAAGAAAAGAAAAGGACACCCTCGCTCGAAAGCGAGGGCGGATCGTTTTGATGCTTGCTTTTTATATAACCGGTATTGATTTACCAAAACGTTATCGTAGCACCTGTTTTGCTTAAATCAAAATTCCTGCCCGGATTTTCTTCCGAAAAGTGTCTAATACAAGCCTTGATCTTTTTGTTAACATAATCGTAATCATTCGTTGGTTCAAACGTATTATGAACACATGTAAACGTTTGGATATGCTCGTCATCTTCAACCAATTCAAAAATTTCGAGCACATTATTCGTTTCATTTGATTTATACCAAGCGATTTTTCCGTTAAAAAGGAATGTGATATCAAAAGCAACATATTCGCGGATACTTCTTGAAGGGTAAATGAGTATTGAAACAATTTTGTCAGGGAATTTATCTTTAAATTCAAAAAATACACGCAATATGTGTTCAAAAACGGCATCTTCCTCTTTGGTATCGCTTAATGTATCAATTGCCTTTTTCTTAAACAAATTAAATAATCCCAAAGTTTTTCACCTACCTATTCTTGTATACAGTACATTTTTCATAATCATCTCCACAATCGGACTTGCATTTGTTGTTAACTTCCGATTCGGATAATGTTTTTTTGCAAAGCTCGCAATAGTAATCACCTTGTGAGAAAAAAGCTCCTCTCGATTCATACTCTAAATAAGGACAACGCGCCATAATAATACCTCCCAAATAAAAAATGATTTACTACATTATACTCAATTATTGAGTATTTGTCAATACTCAAATCAAGAGTATTGTATGATGATTAAAAAAGAGGTGGTTTTATGACGTATCGAGAGCGTATGAGAGCGTTGCGCGAAGATAATGACTTAACACAGTCGGAAGTAGCAAAAATTATCAACAAATCTCAACAAGGCTATAATCATATCGAAACGGGAAGAGCCGAGCTAAAAATTGAAGATCTTATCAAACTTTGTGACTTTTACAAAGTATCTGCCGATTACTTTGTCGGTAGAAAAAACAAATAGCACCTTGCTCTGGTTAGAGCGGGTGCTATTTTTATTGCATATTATCAAAACAAAGTCTATTTGGATCAAAGAATATAGCTTACGAATGAACCGGGGATAGAGCCGTCAGGCATTTTGACGGGGCTAATAGAAAATTTATTCTTGAGCCATAAACGATGTGAGGGTATATTGTCGATATCGCAGTAACGAGATTTATGATATCAACGGAAAAGTCCATTGAAAGCTCGACGAGTTTATTTTCTTTCATAGTCAGTAGCACCTCCTATCACCGTTATTATATCATAAATTTTCGAGATAGTCAATGAAATCGTGCTACGCACGGTGAAATCCGAGCACGCTCGGATGAAATCTTTGGCGTGCCGCTCTTGATGATATGCACCGCACTTCGTGCGGCGATGTAAGGAGCGGAGTCGGCGGAATAGCGAGCCTGCGAGCGTCTATGCCAAGCCTACGGGAACCCCCAAAGCTCGACAAGCTCGCTTCTGGGAACCCCTACTGCGGCTTGGATAAACAAAAAGGAACTTTTGGTAGACAAAAGTTCCTTTTTTGTTGCCTTGTTGCGGATAAAAGGTCAAAAATCGAGGTAATTGCGAACAAAAGGTGTTCGATCAACCATAAATTTCGATATGCTTTTTATAGTATTTTTCAATTAAAGCTTTTGTTTTCTTGTTTTTTGGAATATGCGCATTTTCCCACAACGCAAATTTTGTTTTGAAATATCCGATCTGATATTCTCTAAACCATGGAAAAACACCATATTGCGAATGATGATCTTCGACACGTTTCAATTCGTTCCAATATGCCTTTGTCTTTAGACCAAATCCGTAATAAATTACAATTCCTTGAGCATCAATCACATAACTATTTGGAATTACAAATACATATCCAAGCAATAAAGTAATTCCAATAACGATAACGGCAATCGAAATACCAAGTTCTTCGCTTAAAGACCAAAGTCCCAAAGCAATCAAAATCAAAAAAATCAAGACAAAGAAAGCCCACCGTTTATTAATGATTCTGTTTGTCACGATTGATGCTCCTTTGCCGTATTAATGGAAGCGATCAACATTCTGCGGATAGAACCGCAATCATGCAATACACTTTTTGTAATTTCTTCCGAAATAATATTTGCCTTTTGTGCAATCTCAATCCAATATTCTGTTTCGTAGCATTCTTTGAGGGAAATCTGCAGCTTGGCAACGAAATCTGCTTTGCTGTGAGCATATTTTGCCTCTCTGATATTGGCGCCTATACTTGTGCCGCTTCGTTCAAGTTGATTGGCTAATGAATAATGTCCTTTGATGCTATCAGTTAAACACAAAATTTTGACCGCAAATTCGGATGACATATCTGCGAGTTTGTTTTCTGCCATAATAATCACCTCTTTCGCTTATTATATCATAAATTTTCAAAATAGTCAATGAAATCGTGCTACGCACGGTGAAATCCGAGCACGCTCGGATGAAATCTTTGGCGTGCCGACTCAGATGAAATTAAATCCGTCCTATTTCTCCCCGCGAAGCGGGATTTCTTCCGCAGAAGGCAGATTTAGTTGAAAAAAGCACATCTGCATTGCAGACGTGCTTTTTTCTAATGGGGGAAGGTGGATTCGGACCACCGAAGTGAATGCACAACAGATTTACAGTCTGCCCCCTTTGGCCGCTCGGGAATTCCCCCAAATGTATTAAATTCTAAGCCGCGTTGCGACTCATAAAGCTGGTGAACGGAGTCGAACCATCAACCTGCTGATTACAAATCAGCTGCTCTGCCATTGAGCCACACCAGCGACTTTGCCCGTTTCACACGGCGAAACTCATTATAACACAAGCTTTTTGCTTTGTCAACAGTTTTTTTGAAATTTTTTCGAAAAAATCAAAAAAAGTCGTCCTTGCCGCCGTTTTGACGGCAGGGACGCGCTTTTTAAAAGTATTTTCTGTCGAGAGATCTGAGCTGTATCGCCTCGGCGATGTGCTGAGCCTTTATCGTTTCGCTCTCTTCGAGGTCTGCGATCGTACGCGCGACTCTGAGAAGTCTGTCGTGACCTCTTGCCGAGAGTCCGAGCGATGTGAACGCCGCTTTTAGCAGCTCGTGTCCGTCGTTATCGGTCGTGCAGTAGGCGCGAACGTCTGCGGCGGAAAGGCTTCCGTTGGACTTTACGTCCTTGCCGCTCTTTTCAAAACGCTTTCGCGAAAAATCGCGCGCCGCGTTGACTCGCTCTCGTATCTTTCCCGAGCTTTCCGCAGGTGTCGGATCGGATATTTCGTCGAAGGAGATCGACGGAACCTCTATCTGAATATCAATTCGATCAAGCAGGGGACCGCTGATCTTTGACAGATATTTTTTAATATCGTCCGCCTTACAGGTGCACTGCCTCGTCGGATGACCGTAGTATCCGCAACGGCATGGATTCATTGCGCAAACGAGCATAAAGTCACTCTGGAAGGTGAATTTTCCGAGCGCTCTCGTTATCGTTATCTGCCTGTCCTCGAGCGGTTGGCGGAGTGTTTCTGTGACCTGCTTGTTGAATTCGGGGAGCTCGTCAAGGAAGAGGACTCCGTTGTGCGCGAGTGAAACCTCGCCGGGCACGGGGATACTTCCGCCGCCTGCGAGCGACGCCGCCGACATCGTGTGATGAGGAGATCTGAACGGACGTGTCGTTACAAGCGAGGCGTTCGGTGGCAAAATTCCCGAGATCGAGTGTATTTTCGTAGTTTCGATGGCTTCTCTGAACGTCATCGCGGGCAAAACGGTAGAAATTCGCTTTGCGAGCATACTTTTTCCTGTTCCGGGAGGGCCTATCATCAAAATATTATGCGAGCCTGCCGCCGCGATCTCAATAGCGCGCTTTGCTCTCTCCTGACCGCGAACGTCAGAAAAATCGAGATCCGAATGTGCCACCTCGCTGAAATAAGCGTTCTTGTCAAAGGACACGGTCGGAAGCTCGGCGCGTCCGCAGAGTGCCTCGTAAAGCTGACGGACATTCTTTACAGGGTGGACGGTTATCCCCTCGACGACCGACGCCTCGGGAGCGTTTTCCTCGGGCACGTAGAATTCGGTCAGCCCTGCTTTTGCCGCCGCGATGCACATACAGAGCATTCCGCGTACCGGTCTGACCTCACCCGAAAGCGAGAGCTCGCCGATAAAGCATTTCTTGGAAAAGTCGCAGCTTATCTTTCCTGCACCTGCAAAAATTCCGATGAGCATCGCAAGATCGAACGCCGAGCCTGCCTTCTTGATGTCGGCAGGTGCGAGGTTGACTACGATCTCGGAGTCGGGGAAGATAAGTCCCGAGCTCTCGGACGCGACGCGGATTCGTTCTTTTGATTCTTTTATGGCGTTATCCGGCAGACCGACTATCTCGAAAAGCGGCATCTTGTCGCTCACGCTGCATTCTATGGTGACTACGAATCCGTCCGCTCCGAAAAGCGACGCCGAATGAAGAACTGTAAGCATATTACGCAGAGGAACCATTTTGTCAAAAGGGTTCCACACCTCCTAAAACATTTTTTGGGGGAACTTTTTGAAAAAAGTTCCCCCAAACCCCTTCAAAAACTTTAATTAAAAGTGGTATTGATGTGTTTTAAATTATTTAGCAACCTTTTCAACGAGATCGTAAAGTCTGCGGATCTCTTTCGTGCGAATCGCGCAGAGGTCCTTCATAGATTCGATCTGCTCGTCTGTAAAGCCGTCGAGATCGCCTTCTTTAAGCTTGCCCTTGAACATTCTGTCAACGGTCAGAGCGTACTGAATGTCCTCGGAAACGATCTTGCCGTCTCTCTTGCATACAACGAGGTTGCTCTTGCCGTCGAGCAGAAGCTCGACCGCCTTTGCGCCCATCTGAGTTGCCATAACTCTGTCGGCAACGGTGGGAATACCTCCGCGGACAACGTGAGCAAAGCGCGCAAATCTCGTTCCAACTCCGGTCGCCTCTTCGATCTTGGGAGCGAGTATTTCGCTGTAGTTGCCAAGCCCCTCGGAAACGACGATTATGAAGCTTCGCTTGCCCTCGGCTTTGAGAGATGCGATGCGCTTTATTATAGCGTCCTCGTCGTGCTCAATCTCTTTGATTATGACCGCCTCTGCGCCGGTAGCGACCGCGCTTTCGAGTGCAATGTATCCGGCGTGTCTGCCCATAACCTCAACTACGTTGCATCTCGCGTGAGATTCGCAGGTGTCGCGCAGACAGTCTATCATAGTTACCGTCGTTTTAAGAGCGGTGTCGTAGCCGATGGTAGAGTCACTTGCGGTTACGTCGTTGTCTATCGTGCCGGGAATTCCGATGCAGGGAATACCGTGTCTGGTAAGATCGGTCGCACCTCTGAACGTGCCGTCGCCGCCGATGGCGACGATACCGTCAATGCTATACTTTTTGCAGGTGGCGATAGCTCTCTGCATACCCTCTTCAAGCATAAACTCAGGGCTGCGCGCCGAGTGGAGGAAGGTTCCTCCTGTTCCTATTATTCCGGCTACGTCTTTCGACTCTATGTCACGGACGTTTCCTTCCATAAGTCCCTGATATCCGTCGTATATAGCAACGACGTCAACACCGTTGGTTTCTGCGGCAAGAGTTACCGCGCGGATAGCCGCGTTCATTCCGGGGGCGTCGCCGCCCGAGGTGAGTACACCGATTTTCTTGAATTTTTGCATATTTTTGCCTTCCTTGTTCCTTAAATCCACCGTGGCTCTCACGGCGGACATTATAAACTTTTTATACTACCATATAATAATACATTTTTTCACAAAAATCAAGGGCTTTGGAGTAATTTGGTTAAAAAAATGACAATTTGCCTTTTTGCGCGTGAAAAACGCCGCCCGAGATCGGACGGCGTCTGTAAGCGGCTGTGTTTGAGTTTTTACAAGATTTACTTTTTCTTTTTGATGACGGCACCACACACTGTAAATACGATACCGATGATTCCAACGAGATTATAGGAACACACATGAAGAATATTGCTGAATAGTGTTTCGTCTGCTGAAAAAAACACAAGGGTTTTCATTGACGCACTTGCTACATAAGCCGCGATTTGTAATGCAATCAGAGTTATGCCGATAACGAGAACGGACTTGTTGTCACTTTTTGAGTTAAGTGTATCTTTGCTGCTTTTTGAGATGAACGTGTTAAACTGCTTTGAAGAGCAGAGAATATAAGAAACTACTGCGGTGATAATGATTTCAGGTAGCATATAGCTTCCGTTGTAGAGCAGAGAGTAGAGTGCGCTCGAGAGCTCGAACTCATTTGGCCAGAGAGCATCCCAAACGAAAACGCCTGTAATAAAATGGCACACAAAGCGGAGAATAAGCACGGTAGTAGCCGCGAGAATTACTCTTTTCGGGGAGCGCTTTTCATCTCTGAAGAAGCCTGCAAGACCGACAACGGTATACGCGATGATGTAATCAAAAAGCACGATGAGAAGCGCCATTGCCGTGCTTGTTGCATACTGAACATTGTCAAGCCCGAATATGAGCTGGAAGACACTATATACAAAAGCGGTAGAGATACCCCATGACGGTCCGTACATAAAAGACACGATTACAATAGGAACCATGCTGCATATGGTAGGACCGCCTCCGTGCGGATAGTCGATTTTGGCAAAGCTTAATACAGTCGCCAAGGCAACCATAAGACCGCAAACGACGAGTTTTTTGAGTTTTTCGGAATGTTTCAAAACTATTCCCTCCTAAAAATTTTATTTTGCCACTCGTCAGTCGGTGTGATATAAAAAGTCCGCAGGCGTATAGCGTGCGGACGTGAGATACATTTTCTGACAAATCTCCCTCCGCCGGTATTATCCGTATCAGGTTAAAGGGTTCGGTGTGTCACCGTCTCAGCCGCTATGCAGCACCCCTGACTGTTCGAGATATGCAATTTTCATATAGAGTATACAACAAAGTTACAGTTCTGTCAAGAGTTTTAACGAAAAAACTCGGGAAATTCTCTTGACATAAGAGGCTAAATGTTATATAATAAGATGATTACTTATACAGGAGTGAAAACAATGAAGAAACTAATCGCAATTTTACTTGTTCTGGTTTTGACTCTTTCTCTCTTCGCTTGCAAGAAGGAAGACGATACGCCGGACGATAACCTTCCCGACGATCCGTCTGATCTTGAAGGCGATACCGACGGCATCGTTGCAGATCCGGAAAAGGAAACTCCCGCAAATCCTGCGGATTACGGACTCGGAAAGTTTATCACCAGCGTTACCGTTAGGAGTATAGAGTATTACATCTACGAAAACGGTGCAGTCGTTTACAACTGTAACTGCAACAAGGACGTGATCGAGATCCCCGGAACGGTTGAGTACATTATGCCCGAGCTGAGCGAGGACGAAGAAGCTCCCGAAGAGGGCGGCTCTGACGAGAACGGCGAAGGCGCATCTCCGGTCGCACTTGACGAAGGTGACGATGACTGCGAGGACTGCGCTAAGGACGATGCGGCGGCGATCTATGAAACCGCTATCGTAAAGGTTGTCGGAAACGCGGCGTTCTATAAGGCAAACGCGTCCGAGATCAAGCTCCCCGACAGTATAATTGCTATCGGAAGCGACGCTTTCAGAAGCAGTGCTTCTCTTAAAAGTGTTAACTTCCCCGAGGGACTTGTTTCTGTCGGAAATAACGCTTTTGCATTCACCGCAGTCGAGAGCGTAAACGTTGAGAGCCATATAACCTACGGCGACTACGTTTACAGAGCCTGCGATAAGCTTACATCGGTTACCTTCGACGAAGGAGTTACCGCACTTGCAAACGGTATGTTTGCTTCCTGCGAGAACCTTAACAGCGTTACTCTTGCAGATTCTCTTGTAAATATTGGCGATGAGGCTTTCTTCTGTTGCTATAATCTTAAAAACGTTGAAATTCCCGCAGGCGTTGCTACGGTAGGCGCAAAGGCGTTCTACGGTTGCAAGGCGCTTGAAGAGATCCTGCTTCCCGATGCGGTCACCGCTATCGGAAACTACGCTTTCTATAACTGTGTATCCGCAGAGAGCGCATTGCTCGGAAATGCGGTAGAATCTGTCGGAAGCTACGCGTTCTACGGCTGTACGGCTATTAAAGAGCTTGCGCTTCCCGCAAGTGTAAAAACTATCGGAAGCGGAGCGTTCGGAGCACTTGAAATAAAGTCTTTCGCAATTCCTGCACTCGTTACCGAGATCCCCGATATGGCGTTCATCGACTGTGATAAGCTTACAAGCATCACTCTTGGCGGAAACATCACCAAGATCGGAAATAAGGCGTTCGCAGGCACTGCGTTCGTTGAGATTACGATTCCTGCTTCGGTCACCTCGCTCGGCAACTATATGTTCCAGAATTGCGAGAGTCTTGAAAGCGTCACACTGAAATCAAGCGCGAAGGCTATTCCCGAAGGAATCTTTTCGGGTTGTACCGCGCTCAAAAACATTGTGCTTTCCGCAGGTGTTGCCGATATTGGAAAGTACGCGTTCGATAACTGCGCATCTCTCGAAACGATCGTTTTGCCCACAACGCTTAAAAACATAAACAACTACGCGTTCAGAAACTGCTCTGCGCTCAAAAACATAAATCTTGCAAGCACAAGCATTGAAACGCTCGGTATGTGCGCTTTCTCAAACTGCACTTCGCTTGTCGAGGTCACGATACCCGCAAGCTGTACCAATATGAGTGTAAACAACATGGGTGCGCTTATGTCGGGTATGTTCGACGGTTGCACATCTCTTAAAAAGGCAACCGTTCTCGCAAACGTAAACGAGCTTTGCGCGGGTGCGTTTATGAACTGCACTGCACTTGAAGAGGTAATTCTTTCTGACACTATCACCGTTATCGGAAGCGAAGCGTTCAGAAACTGCACGGCTCTTACTACCGTAAATATCACCGATAACGTTACTACCATAGAGCGCGGCGCGTTCTTCAACTGCCTTAGCCTCACTGAGCTTCGTCTTGGAAAGAACGTAAGCTCCATTTCGGGCTACGCTATCGGATTTATCGAAAATCTTGAAGAGATCGAAGGCGTAATTTCCAAGCCTCTCATCAACGAAAACTTCACCGTTTACGGCTACCTCGGAACCGGACTTGAAACCTACGCCAAGGCGTACGTTGATATGTACGGAAAGAATATCAAGGTCGTTGCGCTCGGAAGAGTAAACGCTATTGCCGATCAGGAATTCTCTGATTATGAGTACGAGATAATTCCGGATGGAATCGTAGTCGGTCAGGAAACGGTTGTAAACGAGGAAACCGGAGAAGAAACGATCGTCCCGATCACCAAGGAAGCGGTTAAGATCCTCTCCTATAAAGGAAACGCTACTATCGTGGTCGTTCCCGAAACCCTCGCTATCGGAGATCTTTACGTTGTGGAGATCGCGGACGGCGCGTTCAAGAATAACGCGACCGTTGAGGTTATAATTCTTCCTAAGTGGCTCACGACCATTGGAAACGAGGCATTCGCAGGCTGCACCGCCCTCAAAGAGCTTATCTTTGAGGATACCGGATATACTCTCCCCGAGGACGCCGAGCAGGGCGCGATCGCAGGTGAGCTCGTTATAGGTACCGACGTTATCAAGGATAGCACTGGCGTAACCGTATATGCATCGGGCGATTCGTACGTTGCATCGGTAGCCGCTACTCTCGGTTGGACCTATTCGCCGAACGTTCCCGATCACACTCCCGAGCCCGAGCTTCCCGAAACCCCGGTTGATCCCGAGGCTCCCGAAAATCCCGACGAGCCTGCCGATCCCGAAAACCCCGAGAACACTCCCGCAGGCGGCGAAAACGCAGACGCGTAAAAGTAATCTGGGATTTATAATATTATAATGAAGAAAACTGCAAGAGCAGATGCTCTTGCAGTTTTTAACTTTAAATGATCAGTTGACCTTGTTGGTTGGCTTGCCCGAAAGGAAGGCTTCGAGATTTGACGCTACGATCCCGATAAGGCGCTCTCTCGTTTCTACGGGTATCCAAGCCGTGTGCGGAGTGAGCGTGAGATTTTTCGCGCCGATCAGAGGACAGTCCTTTGACATCGGCTCGGTCGAAAGAACGTCGAGCGCCGCTCCCGAGAGCTTTCCGCTACTAAGTGCCTCGGCAAGAGCGTCCTCGTCTACCACGCCGCCGCGCGAGGTGTTCACGAAAAACGCGCCGTCGCGGCATTTTTTAAACGCCTCGGCGTTAAACATTTTTGCAGTCTTTTCGGTGAGCGGGCAGTGAACTGAAATATAATCGGAACTGCTCAGAAGCTCGTCAAAGGACATAAAGCTTACGCGCGAGTCCTCCTTCGGAGTGCGCGTGTGGACTGCGACCTTCATTCCAAAAGCAAGTGCAACGTCCGCGACTGTACGCCCGATGCTCCCGTAACCGACAATTCCGAGCGTCTTGCCGTAAAGCTCGTGTGTGGGAAATTCAAACGCCGAAAAGAGCGGAGAACGGATCCAACCGCCGTCGCAAACGAAATCCGAATATTCGGCGACGCGGCTCGCCTGACGGAGAATCAGAGCGAAGGTGTGTTGAGCTACCGCGTAGGTCGAATACTGCCCGGCGTTGCAGACGGCGATGCCGAGCTCTGCCGCGCGATTGATGTCTACATTGTTGTAGCCCGTTGCAAAAAGAAGTATCGCTTTGAGGTTTTTGGCTCTGTCGAGGGCTTCCTTCCCGACAAGCGTTTTGTTGCATATCAGAATATCTGCTTCGCGTATGCGGTCACTAAGCTCTTCCTTTGCAGTCGAGGGGTAGACCGTAAGCTCTCCGAAGCGTTCAAAGACCGAGAGATCGACACCGTCGCCAAGCGTCGCGCGGTCGGTAATAACTATTTTCATATAAAAGCTCCTTTCAGTAGTGCTGTCTTATTGTATCATAAACCGAGATAAAAGTCTATATTCGCGCGAAAAAAGTTTTCTTCGGTTGAAAAATGAAACTATATTTGGACAATTTGAATATAAAAACGACTACCCCTTGCGCGGAAGATACAAATTTGTAGAAAAATAAAATTTTTTGCCTAAACGTGTTCACAAATGCAAAAAAATATGATAGAATATCCTTACAAATGCAAAAATAAAATTTTCGGAGGATTTATGGCAAACGAACTGTACGGACAGCTCAGCGTTATAACCATGCGCGGCGGAGAGGATTTTGCAAAACAGGTTGACGATTATCTTATGGGTTGGAGAAGCTCGGCAAACAGCTTTATAGTTGACGCCGACTGCCCTCGCTTCGGAAGCGGAGAAGGAAAGGGCGCGCTCCATCAGTCGCTCAGAGGACACGACGTGTTCATCATCTGCGACGTTTTCAATTACGGTGCAACGTATACAATGTACGGACAAACCGTTCCGATGAGCCCTGACGATCATTTTCAGGATCTCAAAAGAGTTATCGGAAGTATTGCAGGTAAGGCAAAGAGAATTTCTGTAATTATGCCGATGCTCTATGAGGGTAGACAGCACAAGCGCTCTTCGAGAGAGTCGCTCGACTGCGCCATGGCACTTCAAGAGCTTGTAAATATGGGCGTTACCAATATTCTTACCTTTGACGCGCACGATCCCCGAGTTCAGAATGCAATTCCGCTCTGCGGATTTGACGATATTCGCCCGACCTATCAGATGATAAAGGCGTTCATCAAGGATAGCGAAGGACTTTCTCTCAACGAGAACGACATCGCAGTCGTATCTCCCGACGAGGGTGGAATGAACAGAGCTATGTACTATTCCTCGGTTCTTAAACTCGATCTCGGAATGTTCTATAAGCGCCGTGACTATACGAAGATAGTCAACGGAAGAAACCCGATCGTTGCTCACGAGTATCTCGGACGCGACGTTGCAGGCAAGGACATCATCGTCGTTGACGATATGATCTCCTCGGGCGACTCGATAATCGAGGTTGCCAAACATCTCAAAAAGATGGGCGCGAAGAGAATATTCGTTTTCGCAACCTTCGGGCTTTTCTGCAACGGATACGAAAACTTAGATAAGGCGTTCGCAAACGGCGACATCGCGCGTATTTTCACCACTAACCTCATATACCGTTCGGACGAGCTCAAAGCAAAGCCCTGGTACCGCGAGGTAAATATGTGCAAGTACGTTTCGCTCCTTATCGACACGCTCAACCACGACGAATCGATAAGCTCGATACTTAACCCTGTCAATAAGATCCACGCGTACGTTGACCGCGCCGTCGCAGACGGAAAGGTTACGCTTTAATTCTCGAATTTATAAAACGACACCGCAAGGAATTTCCTTGCGGTGTTTGTTTTTTAAAATTCAACCGTGTGCTTTTCGCCGTTTATGATAAGCACGATCTTGTTTTTATCAAACGAGTCGATCGCGATGCTCGGCGTTTCGGCGCTTGGCGAAGGGTAGAGAACTGTCGCGAAAAGCGCGCTCTTTCCGCTCTGCTCAAAGCTGACAAGCGGTGCGGGACGATGGTCCTTGTGATGATCAAGCTCGGGCTTCCAGCCTGCGAGCTCGGGCTCTGTCTGACCGAGAATTATCTTGGGAGAGATGGTGGAGATCAGCGAGAGAGTTGCGTCGTTTGCATATGTCACCTTGACGGCGTTTGCGCTCGGCTCGGCTTTTACCTCGTCGAGCTGGAAGCTTATCTCGTAAAGATGCTCTTTGTCGTCCATCGTGTCAAAGGTGTCAAGCATAACGAAGAACGGCTTTGCATCTCCGAGCCCCTTCTTGACGAAAACGATCTTTCTCGTGTGCTTTGCGTATGCATCACCCGAAGCGTCTCTTATCTGACCTTTTTTCCATTTGTCCGCGCGGAAATCTTTTCCGTAACCGAAATCGTAGTATGCGCTGACAATGTCAAGCTCGTGTGACGAGCTGTGCGAGAGACGTCCCTTTTTCGAGGTGTCGATGAAGCCGTAAACGTCGTTTTTAGCAAAGCAAAGTTGACCCATACCGTCAACGAGTCCGCAGTTGTGCGATCTCGTGGCGAGAGTATATTCTCTCATTTTCGAGGTATCGTAATGGAAAAATCCGGGGTCGATCAGCATATCGGTTCCGTAGGCGTATAGCTGAATATTCAGACAGCTTTCGTGAACGTGCCAACCTGAGTTGTAGTCGGGAGCGGCACAGTCGAAAAATAGCCACATACCGTCCTTTGACCAATCGGAGCGAAGTGTCGCAAAGCCGGAATACGGAAAGACCTGCATAGTCTTGTCGGGAGCTTTTCCTTCGCTTCTCTCGCTTGCAAAATATTTGAGCGTTTCGTCGTCGGGAAAGAGTGTGAGACCGAGCTTTGCCATAGGAGGCGACGACATAGGGTGACAGTCGTTGGGCTCGGCAAGCGTAAGGTCGGGCTTTGACATATGGCAGTACATAGCAAATTCCTTGTAGAGCCCGTTAACAAGCTCAGACGGAATATTTTTGCCGTAAAGACCGAGAAGCTTTATAATATCGCAGTACTGGCTCACCATAGCTCGCTGATATGTGAACGAGCGGTCGGTCGCAACTCCGTCGGGATAGATCTGAACGTGGAGCTCGTCTATGAGTGTTTTAAGAGCGTGCTCCTGCCAGATAGGGGTATCCTTGTAGAAGGGAAAATAAACACACGAAGAGATAAGTCCGTAAAGCTCGTGGATAAGCCAGTTTCTGTTTGAACGGCTGAGATAGAGCCAATCTGACTGCTCCCAGATCGAAATAAATATCTTGACCCAAAGCTCGTCCGAAACAGCAGGCGAATTTGAAAACGCGTGAATAAAGTAAGGCCAAGCATTTGACAATCTTCCGCCCGTTTCAAGAGTGCGGTAGGTCGCCTGCCCGTGTCTTTCGGGGCGCTCGACTTGGTCGATCCACGATTCTATCATCTCCACAGCTCTCTTTGCGTACTTTTCATCTCCGGTCCTGCGGTATGCGCGTTCTAGATAGAGAACCTCGGTGTGATATTGCAGGTGGAAAACCCATTCGACGTAGCCGTTGGGCATAGCGTTATAGTTCCAGATTATCTTGCCTTCGGGAAATTTGTAAAGGTAATCTACGGGATAAACATAGCCTTCAAGGATCATTTCGGTCCATTCTTCCTCGCTGAAATCGCCTCTGCCGTCCACGAACGCTTCTGCGATCTGATATCTTTTTTCGGGACGAAGCACCGATTTCATATAGTCTGCAAAGGTCTTGCGAGCACCGTCAATATCACCGCTCTCGTAAAGACGCGCGGCGTCTGCGAGCTCGCTTATCGACGTATCAAGCTTGTTTAAGAAAAAATCTCTTTCTGAAAGTCGCATAATTTTTCTCCTTTTTTGCGGCAACGCCGTCGTTTGCCATATTATAACATAATAAAAGAAAGGTGTCAATGTATTTATAGTATCTTTTAATATAATTATGGCACAAAAAACGGAAGCGCTCGCTTCCGTTTCGTTTTTAATATTTCATATTACTTCCAGTGCTCGACGCTTTCAGCGCAGGCTTCCATAAGTGCGGAGCACTCGTCTGCCGAGCTGCCGTTGAGCAGGAAATAGAGCTTGATCTTCGGCTCGGTGCCCGAGGGACGGATAACGACCACGTTGTTGTCCTCAAGCTCGTAGTATACGACATCCGAGGCGGGAAGTCCGGTGCCCGTGACCTTGCCCGTGGCGACCTCGGTGACCGTTTCGGCAAGATAATCGCGTACTGCGAGCACCTTTTTGCCGCCGATCTCTGCGGGAGTCGTCGAGCGGATCTTCTTCATAAATGCGGACATACGCTCGGTGGCGTCAAATCCGTCGAATACGAGGTTGACGGTTTTTTCGTTGTAATAGCCGTATTTTTCGTACATAGCAAGCAGAGCGTCGTAGAGCGACATTCCCTTTGCCTTGTAGTAAGCCGCCATCTCAACGATAAGCATTACGGCAACTACGCTATCCTTGTCACGCGCATAGGTTCCTTTGAGATAGCCGTAGCTTTCTTCAAATCCAAACAGATAGTGTCCGTTTCCGACGTCGTCGTGATTCTTGATGACCTCGCCGATAAACTTAAATCCGGTAAGAACGTTGAAAAGTCCGACGTTGTGACTTGTACAGATCTTCGTGCAGATCTCGCTCGTAACGATGGTTTTGACCGCGTAAGGATCAGTCGGCATCGTGCCGGTATTCTCGTAAGCGGTGATGATATATTCAAGAAGGAGCGCGCCGATCTGGTTGCCGGTCATAGGAACGAACGAGCCGTCGTGACGGCGTACCATAACGCCTGCGCGGTCGGCATCCGGGTCGGTACCGATAACGAGATCACTGTCCACCTTTTTCGCAAGAGCGGTTCCGAGCTCGAGTGCGGCGGGGTGCTCGGGGTTGGGCGATACTACCGACGGGAAATTTCCGTCGAGAACCATCTGCTGATAAACAGTATATAGGTGTTTGAGTCCGCAAAGGCGTAGAACCTCGGGAACGAGTCTGTATCCTGCTCCGTGAAGAGGCGTGTAAACAACGCGCAGATCGTCCGCAACTGCCTTTACTGCATTCTTATCGACCGCCTGCGCGGTTACGTTTTTGATATATTCGTCGTCAATTGCCGTTCCGACTATCTCGATAAGTCCGCACTCTACAGCACTGTCGAAATCCATACGCTTTACGCCACTGAAAATGTCGGTTTCATCTATCGAGGCTGAAACTATCTTCGCGTGCTCGGGCGGAAGCTGGGCGCCGTCCTCCCAATACGCCTTGTAGCCGTTGTATTCCTTCGGGTTGTGCGAAGCCGTGACGTTTACGCCGCCGATGCACCCGAGATGGCGTATAGCAAACGAGAGAACGGGGGTCGGTCTTAGTGACTCGAAGAAATAGGTCTTGATGCCATTTGCGGCAAACACCTCTGCGGCGACCTTTGAGAAGAGCACCGAGTTGTTGCGGCTATCGTAAGCGATGGCAACGCCACGCTTTGCCGCCTCTGCGCCCTCTCTGTTTATAAGATTTGCAAAGCCCTGCGAAGCGTGAGCCACTGTGTGGACGTTCATCGCGTTAGTGCCCGCGAGCATTTTGCCGCGCAGTCCTGCCGTGCCGAAAGAAAGATAGCTCGAAAAACGGTATTTGATCTCGTCCTCGTTGTTTTCGATTGCATAAAGCTCCTCTTTGAGCTCGCTTGAAACGCTCTCTTCGCCGAGCCATCGCTTGTAGTTTTCTTTGTAGTTCATTTTGTGTGAGTTTCCTTTGTTTTGCCTTATATCTGGATTTTTAGTTGTTTTCTTTCATCTGTTTAAGCGCCTCGGCGAGCTGATCGGGGCAGGAGGTGCTTCTGAATCCGCATCTTATGCCCGAAAGACGCTCGATCGCCTCGTCAACGCTCATTCCCCTGACGAGCGCGGCAACACCCTGTGTGTTTCCGCTGCAACCGCCAACGTACTGAACGGAGTCAATAATGCCGTCCTTGACGCTTATGTTTATCTCGCGCGAGCACACTCCGCGAGTTCTGTACGAAAAAGTTCCTGTCATATTATTTTATTCCCTTATTTCTTTATGAGTTCCTTTATCTCGGAAAGGAAGGTGTCTATATCCTTGAATTCTCTGTATACCGATGCGAAACGGACGTAGGATACCTCGTCGAGCGCTTTAAGACGGTGCATTACCATCTCGCCTATCTCGGTCGAGGAAATCTCGCCGCGCAGAGAGTTGTAAAGCTCCTGCTCGATGTTTTCAACGAGCTCTTCGAGCTGCGGTATGGATATCGGACGCTTGTAGCAGGACTTTATAAGTCCGCCGAGGAGCTTCTGCTTGTCGAAAATCTCCTTCGTTCCGTTCTTTTTGACTACGAAAATCGGAATTACCTCGATGACCTCGTAGGTGGTGAAACGGTGCTTGCAGGACAGACATTCGCGGCGGCGGCGGATAGTTCCGCTTTCTGTCGGACGCGAGTCTATTACCTTGCTGTCATCGTGTGAACAAATCGGACATCTCATTTTTCTTTTCTCGGAAAACTTTTAAGAAAAGTTTTCCATGCCTTTCAAAACATTTTCTGCGAGAAAACTTTTTGGAAAAAGCTTTCTCACACTCTTTCAAAAACTTTGCTAAAAAATATTAGTAATTACGGGTCGTCAGAGGCTAAATCGGCGCGAGGCGCCGCTTCGCACTTTGCACTTGCAAAACGTGCGCCGACCCCCACTGCGAGAATTTCAATTGCGCTCGTAGGGGAGGGGCTTGCTCCTCCCGCGTTTAATAATTTGCTTTGCGGAGCAAAGCTACATTAACTTTGCACTTTTAACTTTGCACTTTGCACTTAATAAAGCGTGTCAGGGATACTACTCATCCGTCTTGCCTTCGGCAATCCACCTTCCCTCACAAGGGAAGGCTTTGATAGGTTGCTTTGCGAAGCAAAGCTACATTAACTTTGCACTTTCAACTTTGCACTTTGCACTCTCATAGCTTTCCCGCCCGCCCAAAATATTGATAGCGTCAACGAGCAGCTTTGTGGTGACACCTGACGGTAGCCCTAACGCTTTTGCAAGCTCCGCGCGTTTTTCGGACGAGTTTTCTCCGCCCGAAAATCCGTCTGAAACGAGGTCTGCGGCAGTTACCCGAATCGTGTCCTTTTTCTCGGCGCTCGACTCAAACGGTCTGAAAAGATCTCTGAGGAGCTCTGAGTCCATTCCCTCGACTCCGAGCTTGCCCTCCTTTGACACCCTTGCCTTTCGCCGCTCTTTTCCCATAATTTCGGGAATATAGAGATTTTTCACTGCCTCTTTCGGGAGTATCGAGTTCAGGTGACGGCGTATGACGGTGCCGCCTCCGTCGCTGTCGCATAGGATTATGGCTCCTTTTTTTGCACTAAGTGCGCGGATCGTTTCCTTTTTCTCTTCGTCCTTAAAAAGTCCGAAGCCGTTTACTGAGATCACGGTCGCGTCGAGCAGACTGTCAAGCTTTATCTTGTCATATCGCCCCTCGACGAGCACGATCTCGTCAATTTTTATCTTCATTTACGCCTGCCTTCTGCCGAGCGAAAGAATTAGGATCTCGAGCTCGGTGTAATCGTCCAGGCTTGTTGATTTTATCTTCAAATCGGTTTCGCAACAACGCTTTACCGCTCTTTCGAGCATTTCGACGCTCTTCTTTGATGCCGCCGCCATTCGCAGGGAAACCGGATATTCGTGCATCTTCATTTTCTTTGCAATATCCTGCTTGGAGTATCCTGCATCTGAGAGAATTCTCACGGTGAGAAGCTCACTGCATATCTTGGAAACCGAGGACAAAATAAATTCCGGCTTTTCCTTGCGAAGCTTCATTTCTGCAAAAATACTGAGCGCGAGCGGCATGTTGCCGTCTATCATTGCATTTGCAAAGTCAAAAACTCCGAAAACGGTGTTTGGGGAGCAGACTAAATATATCATATCCTCGCTTATAACGACCTTGCCGTTTTGTCTTGCAAAAGAGGAGAGCTTGTCGATCTCGGACGCGAGCACGAACATATCGTTTGCACAGTAATCGATAAGCTTCTTGCAGATCTGCGGATCCGCGGCGCAACCGTGTGATGCAAAATGTCTGCTTGCCCAACCGATAAGCTTTGCGGGGGTCTGCTTTTCGAAATTTATAAGATTTGCCGAGGAAGAAAACTTTTTAAACGGGGCGCTCTGCGCTTTTTTCGTGCCCTCTGTGAATTCGTCGGGCTTGCAGTAGATAAGCAGAGTGTCGTCGGTCACCTCTGAAAAAGCGACCGCGAGCTCGTCGAGCTTCGAATCGCTCATGGCGGTAAAATCAACACCCCAGAGCTCGATAAGCCTGCCGCCTGCGCTCCCGAAAAGAGGAGTGCCGATAAGCTCGTCGCCCAGTCTTTCGACCTCGCCGTTTTCTATCTTTACGTGATTGAAAACCGCGTCCGTTTCGTCCGTAAGGAGCGCCTCACGCACCTTTTCGAGATAACGGCGCTTCAAATATTCCTCTTCTCCGTAGAAAAGGTAAACTCCGCCAAGTCCGCGTTTGATCTTGTCGTCAAGCTCTTTTACGGTCATACCGAAGCCCCCTTTCACAGAATTTTAAATGCCTTGATTATTTGTTTTCGCCGCTTTGACCTTTTATGAGCGGAATGTACTCTTTAAAGTAGATAATTCCCGAAATAACGGTCATAGCCGCCATAACTGCCATGGATACGAAGGTCGCGATCCAGAGATCCCAGAATATCGGCTCGATAAGTGCGACGATGATAAAGATTATCTGAAAAACGGTCTTCATTTTTCCTGCAAAATTCGCTGCAAGCGCGTGACCGCCCTTGTTTGAAAAGAGCAGACGGAGCGAGGTGACTGCGATCTCGCGCGTGAAGAAAATAAAAATTGCAAATACCATGCAGATTTCGAATACGTAAGGGACGCCCTCGTCGCCGCCCATAAAGGTTATGAGCGAGATCATAGCGCCGAACACGAGTATCTTGTCGGCAAGCGGATCAAGGAATTTTCCGAAATCCGAAACGAGATTATACTTTCTTGCCATCTTTCCGTCTATCATATCGGTAAGCGAAATAAGACCGAAAAGTGCGGCACTGATAAGGCGCATAACTATCTCGCCGTCCGAATCGTCACGAGGCGAAAAAATGATAAGCACCATAAAAACGGGAACGAGCAGAGCTCTTATCACCGTCAGTATGTTGGGTACGTTTTCTTTTCTGAAAAGCTTTTTGTTTTCCATTTTTCTCTCCAAAATTCCTGTATTTTTACTCGGCAAGATCGCCGAGAAGGTCGTAGTCGAGCACGTTTCCGATCTTGACCTTTACAAATTCACCCTCGTCGACCGCTCTGTCCGAGGAAAAATAGATCTTTCCGTCGATCTCGGGCGCATCTGCGGCACTTCTGCCGTAATATATTTCGGATACCGTGTCGTATCCTTCGCAGACGACCTCGACCACACTGCCGAGCTTTTGCTCGTTCTTTTCGGCGGAGATCTCGCCCTGAATTCTCATAACGAGGTCGTATCTGTCCTGCTTTACCTGCTCGTCGACTTGATCGTCCATTTCTGCCGCAGGCGTTCCTTCCTCTGCCGAGTAGGTGAATGCGCCAAGACGGTCAAATTTTGCCTGTTTGATGAACTCGCAAAGCTCCTCAAAATCCTCGTCGCTTTCTCCCGGGAAGCCGACCAGAACGGTCGTGCGGAGCACGATGTCGGGAGATGCCTTGCGAAGCCTTTCGATGGCGTCCTTTATTACCGCGCTTCCGCCGTGGCGGTTCATTCGGTCGAGCACATTGTCCGAGATGTGCTGTATCGGCATATCAATATATTTTACGAGTCTGTCGTTGTTTTTGAATTCTTCGCAGAGCTCGTCGGTTATCTTGTCGGGGTAGCAGTAGAGAAGTCTTATCCACGGGATACTTGTCTGCTCGGTCAGAGCTCTCACGAGCCTTGCAAGAGAATACTCTCCGTAAATGTCAAGACCGTATCGCGAGGTGTCCTGTGCGACGACGTTAAGTTCCTTGACTCCGAGCTCTTCGAGCGTTTTTGCCTCTGCCACGATGTCCTCGATAGGACGGCTTCTGAATTTTCCGCGTATATTTCCGATAACGCAGTAGGTGCAGTGATTGTCGCAACCCTCTGCGACCTTTATGTATGCACTGTATTCAGGGGTCGTGACGACTCTGTCGCCGCCGAGCGGCATTATGTTCTTGTCGTCAAGACAGGCGTATTTTTTCACGCTCTGCGACTTTTTATTGCGAAATCCTGCCTCGTATGCCGCCTCGACCGCTTCTGCGATCTTGGGGAGTCCGCCGACGCCTACGATGGCATCGACCTCGGGCATCTCGTCAAGTATCTCTCTGCCGTAACGCTCGGCAAGACAGCCGCAAACGACGATTCCTTTAAGATCCTTGTTTTCTTTAAGCCACGCGACGTCAAGAATATTGTCGATAGCTTCCTTTTTTGCGCTCTCGATAAACGCGCAGGTGTTGATTATAACTACGTCCGCCTCGGTTTCGTCTGCGGTGATCTCGTATCCTGCACTGAGCAGGGTGTGGAGCATTACCTCGGTGTCGATACGGTTTTTAGAGCAGCCGAGCGAAACGAATCCGACCTTTATCTGTTTTGGCATAGAGAGTTTTTCTCCTTTATGTATCCTGATTTTCTGATTTTTTGACCTCGGCAAGAGCCTGTCTTATAGACGTCGCGTCGTGACCGAGCCTTTGGAGCTTTCGCACGAGCTTTTCCTTCTCGACGCCCCTTGAAGCCTCTTTGACTGCAATTTCGGCGGCAAGCGATCTGAAATCGACACACTCACAAGCCGCATCAAAGCATCTGTCTACGCTCTCTCTGTCAAACTTTGAGAGCAGCTCTAACTTTATGCGGTATTTGCCGAAATATTTTCGTTTTGCATAGTAATTTACGAGATTTTCGATAAGTCTGTCGTCCGAAAGGTATCCCTGAGCTTTCAGCTCTTCGAGAGCCTCGGATATTTCGTCACTTGAAAATCCTTTTGTGCGGAGCTTTTCGCGAAGCTTTCGCTCGCTCATATCGCTCAGTGCGAGCAGAGCGATCGCCTTTGAATAAGCGGGCGTTTTCTTCATTCTTCAAAGCCTCCGTAAACCTCTTTTGCCGCCGTGCAGGAGCGACGCGATATTTTTGTAAGCAAAAAAATATCCATCTTTATTATAGCGAATACACCTCTAAATGTCAAGTGTTTTTATCCTTTACGCGGTTTATTTTCTGTGCTCGCTCGGAGATAGTCCTATATGCTTTTTAAAAAGCTTACTGAAAAAATGCGGATCGTCGTATCCCGAGAGCGACGCCACCTCTTTTATGCTCATGTCGGTATTTTCGAGCAGATCGCAGGCATACCTGAGGCGAAGCTCAACTATATACTGCATCGGAGACATTCCGACGGCAGAGGTAAAACGCGCAACGTAGCGTGAATTGCTCAGATTTTCCATTTTCGCAAGCTCGGGTATTCTTATCTCTGAGTTGTAATGATCGTGAATATATCTGAGAGAGGTACCGAGCAGACTTTCTCCCCTCTTTTCACCGACGGCAGAGCGAGCCGCTTCGAGCAAAATTCTCTCAAGCGCACAAGAAAGCTCTTGCCTTTCAAAGACGCTTTTTCCTTCAAAGCGCTCGAAAAGCGAGCGAAATCTCGACTCCAAAAGATTATCCGAGGGGAGCTTTTTTATAAACGGAGTCTTGGAAAATCCGAGGTCAACAAGCAGACGCTCGGCGTAAGAGCCGGTAAAATGTGCCCACAGATAAACGACGTCGTCAGTGCTCGTGTGAGAGTATCTATACGGATATTTTGCGCCGAAGATCACAAGTGTTCCTGCCCCGACTGCGGCATCTCCGATCTGCAACTCGCCTCCGGCAATATACATAAGGTAAATATCCGATCTGCCCGTTTTGTTATGGGTAGCAAACGGGAAGGATATCTCGGAGCGTCCCGCACAGTTGACGATAAGAGGATAGTCGTTACTTTCCCGATCGCAGGCGTTTATCCCGTGCAGAGGACTTTCAAATGCGTGATATGACAGATTCATAGCTTTCCTTTCATAAACAGTAAAAAAGTACACCTTTTTAGCAAAAGAGTCAATTGATTTTCCTTTGACAACATTATATAATACAAGCAGTTGAAAGTCAAGTTTTTTCAGAGAGGAAGCAAAAATTATGAAAAAAATCATTGTTATCGGTGCAGGAGGCAGGGGTACTTGCTATTCGGAGCTTGCCGCAAATACCATCGGAGGCTTCGAGATCGTTGCCGTCGCTGAGCCGATAGACACAAGAAGAAACTACATCAGAGATACCTTTGGCGTGCCTGAGGAGCTTTGCCACACTTCGTGGGAAGATCTGCTTTCCCGCCCGAAATTTGCCGACCTTGTTATCATTGCGACAATGGACAGAGATCATCTCGCTCCTGCTCTTGCCGCTATTGATAAGGGATACGATCTGTTGCTCGAAAAGCCGATGGGCGCAACTCCCGAAGAGTGCAAAACTATCGAGCTTGCGGCGAAGAAAAAGGGCGTTTTTGTGCTCGTATGTCACGTCCTGAGATTCACTCCGTTTTTCATCGCACTTAAAAATCTGATCGACTCAGGAAAAATCGGAAATATCGTTCATATTCAGCACGCCGAATGTGTCGGCAACATTCACCAAAGTCACTCCTTTGTACGCGGAAATTGGAAAAACAGCGAGGAAAGTACGCCGATGATAGTTCAAAAGACATGTCACGATATCGATATTTTGCAGTGGCTTATCGGAAAAGACTGCTCGCGTGTTCATAGCTTTGGCTCGCTAAGCTACTTTAAAGAGGAGAACGCTCCCGAAGGTGCTCCGAGTCACTGCATTGATGGATGTCCCCACGCCGACAGTTGTCCGTATCACGCGGAGAAGGTTTACAAAAGTATGTCGAAAACGAGCGCGTTCGTGCGTGCGATAGCAAAAAAACAGGAGCCTACCGACGCCGATATCGACGAGGCGCTCCGAGGCGATTACGGACGTTGTGTTTTCCGTTGCAACAACAACGTAGTCGATCATCAGACGGTAAATCTTGAATTTGAGGACGGCGAAACGGTCAGCTTCACGATGTGCGCCTTCAACAAGGGCTCGAGAAATATAAAAATCATGGGAACTGCCGGAGAAATAACTGCAAATATGGGCGCGGATCACGTTATGCTTTACAGCTTTGCTACCGGCAAGAGCGAAAAAATAATGCTCTCTGACGCACTGATGGATCAGACGATAGACGGAGGCCACGGAGGAGGCGACAGAGGCATTGTTGCGGCACTTGCCAAGTGCCTTGACGGCAGTTACAGAGGAAACTCGGTCTGCACGATCGAGCGTACCTGCAAAAATCACCTCATCGCTTTTGCCGCCGAGGAGTCACGCGTCAAGGGAACTGTGGTCGATATGAAGGAATTTGAAGAAAGATTTGTAAATAATTTGTAAACATATTCCGAGTAGATTTGCAAATTGCTTACTTATATGATATAATGCTTTTCGCGTGTGAGCGCGACGCTCACGGCAAAACATAATCCGTATAGCTTGGTTTGCGGGTAAGCGTTCGCTTTTTGAACGGTTTCACCAGACCGCGAACTCGGTTTTATCGGAGAATAAATTTACAGAAAGGTGAAAAACTATGCTCGCAAAGGAAAAAAAGCAGGAAATCATTCTCGCTAACGCTATGCACGAGGGCGACACCGGTTCGCCTGAG
>JAZOSN010000041.1:0-27351 GCA_045657105.1 Eubacteriales bacterium | reverse complement strand
CGAGTCTTAACCTCTTCGCCGCATGCACATTTGATAGTCACTTCTTCATACTGCGGATGAATGCCTTCTTTCATTTTAACACCCCTTGTCCTAACTTAATTCATTCAAAGTACGCTACATTATATCACACGTTTTTTATTTTTGCAATACCTTTTTTGATTTTTTTCAAATATTTTTTGAAATCTATTGAAAAAGCCGTCTTTTGATGCTACAATATTGTCATATTCCATAAAAAACAAGGATAAAAAGATATAAATGTCAGACCTTTCTTTCGGAAAACTCTCGGTACGCGAGCTTACGATAAACGATCGGGAGCTCTTCTACAAGCGCGGAGATATTTCTTTTTGCAATTTTTCAAATATTTTCTCATGGCGTCACGCTATGAATTATCGCGTTACCGATATAGACGGCACTCCCGCTCTTGTCGGCAAGTATCGCCATCATACCTATAATATTCTACCTGCCTTTTACAGTGACAAAATTTCTCCGTCAGAGCTTCTTGTAAAGGTCAAGGAAGGACTCGGCGCAGAAAAGCTTCGTATGCTCCCTGTCACAAAGGATATGCTCGATGATATAAAGCGAGATCTCCCTTCGGCAGAGATCGTTCTTTCCCGCTCGCTTTCCGATTATATATACCTGACGAGCGATCTTATAACACTTTCGGGTAAAAAATATCATCAGAAAAGAAATCATCTGAACTCTTTTCTCTCTAAATACGACCACGAGTATATCTCTGTCAGAGGCGGTGATAAAGAGGCGCAAAGGCTTCTCAGAAAAGCCGCAGATGCTCTTTACACTCCGAGTGACGACACGGATCTTGCGGACGAGCAAATCGTAATAAACGAGCTTATCGAAAATTTTGACGCGCTCAGTCTTGTAGCGGGAATAATTACCTGTGACAACATTCCCGTTGCATACTCGATAGGCGAAAAAATGTCGGACGATACGGCACTTATCCACATCGAAAAGGCAAACCGCGAATATAACGGAGCATATGCCGCAATAAACAAGATATTCGCCGAAAACGAGTTTTCGGACACGGTATTTATCAACCGCGAAGAGGATATGGGCATTGAGGGACTGCGAAAAGCAAAGCTTTCATACAGACCGGTGCGCCTCGGAGAATATTACACAGTCATACTTTAAACGAAAAAACCGCAGTTTGTTTAAAACTGCGGTTTTATTTCGTTTTTCAAAGTGAAAAGACTTAAATCTTTTCCTTTACCTTGGCACTCTTGCCGGCTCTATCTCTGAGATAGTAGAGCTTTGCGCGGCGTACCTTACCGCTACGGATAATGTCAACCTTCTCAATGTTGGGAGAGTGTACAGGGAAAGTCTTTTCAACGCCGATACCGTAGGATACTCTTCTTACGGTGAAGGACTCGGAAATCCCGCTTCCCTTAATAGCGATGATAGTTCCTTCGAACATCTGAATACGCTCTTTGTTTCCTTCCTTGATCTTGTTGTGAACTCTTACGGTATCACCGATGTTGAGTACGGGAACCTCCGTCTTGAGCTGCTCGTTTGTTAAAGCCTTGATAAGATCCATCTTTTGGCTCCTCCTTAAAATAATAGGGTTATCGAAACGTTCATGCAGAGCATCGCAGCGGACCGCTTCGTTTGTATCCTCGGTATTATAGCATACTATTTTTCATTTTGCAAGTCCTTTTTTGAATTTTTTTAAATTTTTTTGATTTTGAGAAGGCGTGCAGTAAAAGAGGCGTAAAAATCACACTTTCACGCGCGTATTAAATATATATTTTGTAAGAATATACTATTTACATTCGTGTTTTTTTGTGATATAATAAATTTATTATAGGTTTTTATACCTTGAAGGCAGTAGATACTGCCGACGATATTTTTAAAAAAGAGGTAATTTACCGTGAAATATCTTGTTGTTTTATGTGACGGAATGTCCGACGAGCGCCTTGAAGCTCTCGGAAATAAAACTCCTATGGAGATGGCAAGCAAGCCGACTATGGACTCTCTTGTAAAGTCATCTCTGGTCGGAACCGTACTTAACGTTCCCGCATCTATGAAGCCGGAAAGCGATACGGCTAACCTTGCCGTGCTTTCGTACGATCCGCTTATATATTCCAAAGGCAGAAGCTCACTCGAAGCTCTCAGTATGGGGCTCGATATGTCGGATACACAGACTGCCATTCGCTGCAACGTGGTAACTCTCTCCGAAGAGGAGGAAAACTACGAGGACAGACATATGATCGACCACAGTGCAGACGAAATATCCTCCGAAGAGGCGGCAGAGCTTATAAAGGCCATCGACGCCGAGCTTGGTACAGAGTACAGAAAATTTCACCCCGGCGTCAGCTATCGTCACTGTCTTATGTGGGATAACTGCCCTGAGGTTCTTGATTTCAACCGTCCGCACGATATAATCGGTCGCCGCATCGGAGAATATCTCCCCGAAGGTGAGGTCGGAGCGGTATATCTTGATCTTATGAAGCGCAGCTATGATATTCTCGTACATCACCCCGTAAACGAGGCTCGCCGCGCAAGAGGTCTTAAAGCCGCGAACTCGATCTGGCTCTGGAGTCCTGCCGTCAAACCCTCACTTCCCTCCTTTGAGGAAAAGTGGCATAAGCAGGGATCGGTCATTTCGGCGGTCGATCTTATCAAAGGCATCGCGATCTGCGCGGGCATGGAGTCTATCGACGTTGAAGGCGCGACCGGAAACTACAAAACGAATTACACAGGCAAGGCAAACGCTGCTATCGACGCGTTTGAGCGCGGAAAGGATTTCGTTTACGTTCACCTTGAAGCAACCGACGAATGCGGACATCGCGGAGAGGTCGAAAACAAGGTATTTGCTATTGAACAGATAGATTCTCTCGTTCTCTCCCCCTGTCTTGAATATCTCAAATCGACCGGTGAACCATTTAAAATAATGGTTCTTCCCGATCACCCCACTCCGCTTGCAACGCGTACTCATTCAAGCGAGCCTGTTCCCTTCTTCATTTACAGCTCGGAATACGTTTACAACGGTGCACAGTGCTTCACCGAGGAATTTGCAAAAGCAACAGAGCTTTACATTCCCGAAGGTCATAATCTTCTCAATATTATGTTCGGAGAAAAGGACGCTCCGATAGATCCCGAAAAAGATGCGCTCGTATGGAACCGCTTTCAGAACGCGGAGGAAAAAAAAACTGAAAAGCGTTCGGTAGGATCTACGGTATTCGAGTGGCTTGATATAATTACAGTATCGCTCGTTATAGCAGTTCTCATTATGTCCCTGCTTTTCAGAAACTCGCCCGTTGTCGGAACGTCTATGCTCCCGACTCTCGAAGAGGGTGACGTGCTGATAATTTCAAGATCGCTTTACAAGCCCGAAAACGGCGACATAGTCATCATTCAGACAGAGGACGATCCTTCTGAGCCTCTGGTCAAGAGAATAATCGCAGTCGGCGGTCAGAATATAAAGATCGACTATACCACAGGTCAGGTCTACGTCGACGGTGAAATGCTCGACGAGCCCTACATAAGAGAGCTCGCAGCACTCGACGTACGTATGGGGGATTTCTGCATACCCGATTCCGAAACGGGAATCTGGGAGGGCACCGTCCCGAAGGATCATTTCTTCGTTTTAGGTGACAACAGAGGAGTTTCCAAGGATAGCCGCGCTATCGGATACGTAAGTAAAAATCAGATTATAGGAGAAGCAAACTTCCGTCTTTTCCCCATGTCGGGCGGGAAGTTCGGCTTCGTTGATTAACACAAAACCAAAACAAGGAAAAAGCTATGCCAAGTAATACGATACAGTGGTTTCCCGGGCATATGGCGAAAACGCGCAGACTTATAAACGAATGTCTGCCTCTCGTTGACATTGTCATCGAGATACTCGACGCGCGTATTCCCCTATCCTCGCAGAACCCCGAAATAAATAAGATATGCGAAAGCAAGCCCCGTCTTGTTATACTGAGTAAAGCATCTCTTGCCGATCCTGTCGCAAACGACAAATGGCGCGCCTTCTTCAAGCGCTACGGCGGTTGTATAGTTGCCGACTTCGTAAGCGGTGCAGGTATGGACAAGATAGGTCCGGCGATCCGCGAGATACTCGCAGAAAAGATCGCAAAGAACGAAAGCAAAGGAATGTCGGGCAAGGCGATACGCGCTATGGTCGTCGGAATTCCGAACGTAGGAAAATCCTCGTTTATAAACCGTTTTTCGGGCACGAAAAAGGCAAAGGTCGAGGACCGACCGGGCGTTACGGTAGACAAGCAGTGGGTTAAAGGTCAGGGCGGAATCGAGCTTCTCGATATGCCGGGTGTTCTCTGGCCGAAGTTCGAGGACGAAACGGTCGGTGAAAATCTCGCTATGACAGGCGCTATAAAGGACGCGGTCGTTGAGATCGAATCGCTTGCCATTTCGCTCTGCTCGCGACTCAGAAAATGCGCTCCCGAGCTCTTCTGTGCAAGATACAAGCTCGGCAGTCCTGACTCTATTGCCGATCTCAGTGATTTCGAGCTCTTCGAGCTTGTCGGCAGAAAGCGCGGATTTCTGATCTCGGGAGGAGAGATCGACTACGAGCGCACCGCAAAGATCCTTCTCGACGAATTCAGAGGCGCAAAGATCGGGCGCATTTCGCTGGAAATTCCCGAATAAATTAAAAAATCGGAGGCAAATATGCCTACATACGAATATGAAAACAAATACGTAGCAGATGGCTATACCGTAGTCGCAGGTACGGACGAGGCAGGCAGAGGTCCGCTTGCCGGTCCCGTTTGTGCGGCGGCGGGCATTCTTCCCGAGGGACTTATCATCGAAGGACTTAACGACTCGAAAAAGATCTCGGAAAAGAAGAGAGAAAAGCTTTTCGACGAGATCTGCGAAAAGGCGATCTCTTACGGCATCGCTTACGCGAGCGTCGACGAGATAGACGAGCTCAATATTTTAAACGCCTCTCAGCTTGCAATGCGCAGAGCGGTAGATATGCTCAGTCCCCACCCCGATCTCGTTCTCGTTGACGGAAACGTCGCGCGCGGCTTTGACTGCAAGGCGGTAACCGTTATCAAGGGTGACTCGCTCTCTATGTCGATAGCGGCGGCGTCAATTCTTGCGAAAGTGAGCCGTGACAGAGTATGCGCAGAGCTTGACAGGCAGTATCCTCAGTACCTGCTTTCAAAGCACAAGGGCTACCCGACAAAGGATCATATGGATCTCGTTCGCAAATACGGGCCCTCGCCCATTCACAGAAAGACCTTTCTGAAATTTTTGAGCAAGACCGATGACTGACAAGGCGCCTGCATCAAACCGTTCGCTCGGACGCGCGGGTGAGTCTATTGCCTGCGACTATCTTGTAAAAAACGGATTTTTAGTAACGAGGAAAAACTATACCGTCCGCGGCGGCGAGATAGACATAATCGCCGAGGACGAAAAGTATATTATATTTGTCGAGGTCAAAACGCGAAGTGCGGGACGCTCGATAGAAAAATACGGGCGCGGCGCATCTGCCGTCGACCTGAAAAAACGCGAGCATTTCCTGTTTACTGCCAAGAAATATCTCCGCGACTTTCCATCGGACAAAAAGCCGAGAATTGACGTTATCGAGATCACGCTTGAACACTTTGACGGGTGTGTTGCCGCGAAAATTTCTCACTACCCAAACGCCTTTAGCGACAGACGCTGACGGTTTTCGGAGAATTTATGAAATATTTCGATCTTCACTGCGATACACTGACCGCGTCGTATGACAAGGGCGAGTCAATAATGCATAGCTCCTGCGATATTTCGCTCGATCTTGCATCAGATTTTGAAAGCTATACTCAGGTGCTTGCCGTATGGAGCGATCCGAAATACACGAGCGACGAGCTTTACGAAAGATTTTTTTCGGTCATCTCACATTTTAAAAAAAGCACACTGCCCGAAAATTTTTCCTATCTGCTTGCCGTTGAGGGCGGCTCTCTTATAGGAAACGACATCTCCCGTATTGACAGACTTTTCGAGTCGGGAGTCCGTATATTCACGCCCTTATGGAAGGGTGTAACTCAGCTCGGCGGCGCTTTCGGAGAAAATATCGGACTGACCGAGCTTGGTAGACGCGCTATTGAAAGATGCTTTGAGCTTGGTATCATTCCCGACCTGTCACACGCCTCGGATAAGAGCTTTTACGATATTTACAGTCTATCCGAAAAGCACGCTCTTCCGATCATCGCAAGTCATTCAAACGCGCGCTCCGTCTGCGATCACGCGCGCAATCTGACTGACGAGATGGCAAAGATCATTATAAAAAGCGGCGGTCTTATCGGGATCTCGCTATATCCGCCACATCTTTCAGACAGTGGCAAGGCAGACCTTGACGATATATGCCGTCACGTAGAGCACTATCTTTCGCTCGGCGGTGAAAGCTGTCTTTGCACCGGCTTTGATCTTGACGGCACCGACGGAGATCTGCCGCGTGGAATAAGTAAAATAAACGACGTGGGTAAAATATACACCCGTATATGCAAGGCGTTTTCCGAGAAGATTGCAGACGCGGTGCTTTTTGAAAATGCAAATAATTTTTTTGAAAGAAACGGCATTTTGCCGCAAAAATAAAGAATTCCATTATCGAAAGGACTTATAAAAATGAACTATATAAGCACGAGAGGACAGAGTGAAGGCGTAAGCTCTGCTATGGCAATAAAACAAGGAATTGCGCCCGACGGCGGACTCTATATGCCCGAAAAGATACCTACGCTCAGTGAGGATATGCTTCGCGAGCTCTGCAATCTTTCGTACAGCGAGAGAGCGGCAAAAATAATGTCGCTTTTCCTCACCGACTACACCTATGACGAGCTTCTTGCAGACTGCAAGGAGGCTTACGGCGATAATTTTGACGGCTATGCCGCTCCCGTAGTGAGTGTCGGCGATAGACTCAGAGTTTTAGAGCTCTGGCACGGTCCGACCTGCGCTTTCAAGGACATGGCGCTTCAAATAATGCCCCGACTTCTTTCTCGCGCGCTCGTCAAGACCGGCGAGAAGCGCACCGCGCTCATTTTGGTTGCAACCTCGGGTGACACCGGAAAAGCCGCTCTTGAAGGCTACCGCGACGTTGAAAGAACCAAGATCTCGGTTTACTATCCCGTAAACGGAGTAAGCCGCGCACAAAAGCTCCAAATGACCACTCAGGAGGGAGAAAACGTCAACGTATGTGCTATAAACGGCAACTTTGACGACGCTCAGAGCGGTGTCAAGAAAATATTCGGCGACAAGGATTTTGCCGCAGAGCTCGACAAAAAAGGATATTTTCTGTCGAGTGCAAACTCGATAAACTGGGGCAGACTCGTTCCTCAGACCGTTTACTACATCTCGGCTTGGTGCGATCTTGTAAAGAGCGGCGACATAAGCTTTGGCGATGCTATTGACGTCTGTGTTCCTACCGGAAACTTCGGCAACATTCTCGCTGCGTACATAACAAAGCTTATGGGACTTCCGATAGGCCGCTTCATTTGCGCGTCCAACTCGAACAACGTACTCACCGATTTCTTTAGAACCGGAACCTACGACCGTAACAGAGATTTCCACGTAACGATCTCTCCCTCTATGGACATACTTATTTCGAGCAACCTTGAAAGACTCATCTATCTTGCCGCAGGTCCCGAAAAGACCAAGGCTTATATGGACTCTCTTGCAAAGTACGGAAAATACACTCTCGATCAGGCGGATTTTGAAAAAATAACCTCTGATTTTGAAGGTTATTTCACAAGCGAGGACGAGTGCAAGGGCGAAATAAAATCTATTTTTGACAGCTACGGCTATCTCGTCGACACTCACACCGCAGTTGCGATGTCCTCGGCAGAGCGTTATCTCGCCGAAAACGAAAACGCAAGCTCAAAGATCGTCGTTGCCTCGACTGCAAGCCCCTACAAGTTCGCGCCTGCGGTAGCAAACGCTCTCGGACTTGCCGTTACCGAAACCGGCGATGCCGAAATATTCGACACGCTCGGTGCAGGCACTAACACAAAGGTTCCCGTGCAGCTCTCTGCCGTTCTGACAAAGGAAATACGCTTTAAAAAGGTCATAGATCCCGAAGAGATGCAGGCCTCTGTCATCGACTTTATTTCGTAATACAAGGGCTCTGCCCTTAACCCGCCTAAGGAACTTTTTGCAAGGGCTCTGCCCTTAACCCGCAAGGGCTCTGCCCTTGACCCGCCTAAGGAACTTTTTGAAAAAAGTTCCTTAGGAATCTTCAAAAACTTTTATTAAAATATATTACATTAAGACTTTGGGCTCGAAGGTGGCGCAAACGGTATCTACCGAGGATTTCGCATATCCCGGTCCGACCTCTACGCTCGGCGCGTTACATCTGCTCACGCCGTCGTGCCAGCGGCAGTTCATAACTCCGCAGATTATCGGTCGCGAGAGCGGTGTCACGGTGTTTTCAAACGTGCTTCTTCTGAGATCCTCGGTTTTATTGTCTGTAAAAATTTCGGTCATAAGACTTTCCCTTTCTTTACTTGCCGGATCATATTACGGCTTGTATTTTATTTTTTCCGCGGTATCCGAGTTTATACCTGCCAAACGATAGGAGAATCCGTATATGTCACTTTTTGTCATAGCCGATACACACTTATCATTAAATAACCCGAAGCCTATGGGTATTTTCGGAAGCAGATGGAGCGCACACGACGAAAAGCTCGCCTCTCTTTGGAAAAACATAGTGAGTGAAAACGACACCGTCGTTATAGCAGGCGACATATCCTGGGCAATGACGCTTGAAGAGGCAAAGGACGATCTTCTCTATCTCGAAGCACTGCCCGGAAAGAAGATACTTCTCAAAGGAAACCACGATTATTGGTGGTCAACACAGAAAAAAATATACGATTTTTTCGAGGAAAACGACATTCGAAGCATCTCGCTTTTGCAAAACGACTCGGTAGTCTGTGAAAACTTTCTCATCTGCGGAACGCGCGGTTGGTACAGTGATCAGGCAAGCGCAAAAGAAGAAGCTGACTTTGAAAAGATCTCCGCGCGCGAGCTTCTCCGCCTCAGAATGTCGCTCGACGACGGAATTAAAAAGGAAGGCTACGATGAAATTCTCGTTTTCACGCACTTCCCTATCGTTTTCGGAGATTTCGTATCTCGCGATATGCTTGACACCCTGCACGAGTACAATGTAAAGCGAGCGTTTTTCGGACATATTCACGGCAAATACGCTCTACCCCGTTCCTTTGTCTGCGAAGGCATAGAGTTTTCGCTTATATCGGCAGATTTTCTCGATTTCAGACCAAAGCTTGTAATGCAAGCAAAAGCCACTTGATTTTTGTTATTTTTTAACGAAAAAGTATTGACAAATTCGTACTTTTAGCGTAAAATAGGTAGGATACTTTTGTATATAATATATTTTGTATAAATTATCGGAGGTAAAACAAAATGAAACTCAAAAATACAACAAATCCGGAAAAGAACGTTACCGTTCTCGAATTCGTTATCGACAAGGCAACCTTTGATGCAGAGGTAGCTAAGGTATTCGAAAAGAAGAAGGCAGACATTGCAGTTCCCGGTTTCAGAAAAGGCAAGGCTCCCCGCCACCTCATCGAAAAGATGTACGGCGCAGGCGTTTTCTATGACGATGCTCTCGCAGCACTCGTTCCCTCAGCTTACGACGAGGCTCTCAAAGAGTCTGGTGCAAATGCAGTAAGCGGTCCTGAGTACGACATTAAGTCTATCGACGAAAACGGCGTTACCGTTACCGCTAAGATCTTCACAAAGCCCGAGATCAATCTCGAAGGCTACAAGGGCATTGAGCTCACCAGAAAGATCGCTCCCGTCACCGACGAAGAACTCGAAAACGCTCTCAAAGCAGAGCTTGAAAAGAATGCAAAGGTTTCTGATGTTGAAGGCCGCGCAGTAAAGAACGGTGACACCGTTATCATCAACTATAAGGGTATGCTCGACGGAGTTGCTTTCGAAGGCGGCACCGCAGAGAATGCAAGCCTTAAACTCGGCTCCGGTCAGTTCATCCCCGGATTCGAGGAGCAGGTAGAGGGTCACGAGATCGGAGAAAGCTTCGATATTAACGTAACCTTCCCCGAGGAGTACGGTGCCGAGGAGCTTGCAGGCAAGGCAGTAGTATTCCACATCGACCTTATCTCGGCTAAGGAAACCATTCTTCCCGAGGCAGACGACGAATTCGCAAAGGACGTTTCCGATTTCGATACTCTTGACGAGTACAAGGCAGATCTCAAAGCAAAGATCGAAAAGAACCACACCGACGCGGCTATGCGTGAGGTAAACGATAAGATGGCAACCGCTCTCGGCGAGCTCGTTACCGACGAGATCCCCGAGGTTATGTTCGATAACGAAGCAGAAAACCTCATTCGTGACTATGATGCACGTCTTCGTTCGATGGGTATGAAGCTTGACGATTACCTCAAATACACCGGCGGCTCGCTTGACAGCCTCAGAGAGGAGATGCGTCCTCGCGCTATCTCTCAGGTCAAGACCCGTCTTGCTCTCGAAAAGGTAGCAGAGCTCGAAAAGATCGAGGTTACAAGCGAAGAGGTAGATGCAGAATTCCAGAAGATCGCTGATAGCTATCAGATGGACGTTGCTCAGGTCAAGATGTACATCGCGGCAGAGGATCTCAAAAAGGATCTCGAGGTTCAGAAGGCTGCTGATTTCGTAAGAGATAACGCAGTTATCACCGACGTTGAATAATTCCCTATATTTTTGGAATATAATAGAACGTTACAAAAATCGCACATACAAGATAAGGAGGGTCACAAATGCCACTTGTCCCAACAGTAATTGAACAAACAGGAAGAGGAGAACGCGCTTACGACATCTTTTCCCGCCTGCTTAACGACAGAATAGTCTTTCTTTCCGACGAGGTAAACGACGCTACCGCATCGCTCGTCGTAGCACAGCTTCTTTTCCTTGAAGCACAGGATCCCGATAAAGACATCAGTCTTTACATCAATAGCCCCGGCGGCTCTGTTTCCGCAGGTCTTGCCATATACGACACTATGAATTTCATAAAGTGCGACGTATCTACCATCTGTGTAGGTATGGCGGCAAGCATGGGCGCATTTCTTCTGTCAAGCGGAGCTAAGGGCAAGCGCTTTGCACTTCCCAACAGTGAGATTATGATACACCAGCCGCTCGGCGGTATGCAGGGTCAGGCGAGTGACATAAAGATCCATGCAGATCACATCATAAGAACCCGTGAGAAGCTAAACCGCATTCTTGCAGAAAATTCGGGCAAGCCGATAAAGACTATCGAGCGTGACACCGAGCGCGACAACTTCATGTCGGCTGATGAGGCTGCCGCTTACGGACTTATCGACCGCGTGATCGAGAAAAGACCTTAAAACATAATATAAAAGCCGTATTTCTTTCGCAAATACGGCTTTTGGCTACCTTATTTTCATTTTCTAACCGAAAGGAAAATTTTCAGAATATGGCAAACAACATTCCACCCAGAGATGGTGAAAACAAACACCGCTGTACCTTCTGCGGAAGAAGCGAAAGTGATGATCTTTTCTTCATAGCATCGCCAATAGCAAACGTCTTTATCTGCTCGGACTGTGTAGATACCTGCGCGGACATAATAGACGACGAGCGTGCAGAAGCCGTTTCTTTTGCAGACGGCGAGCTTTCGCTTGAAACTCTCCCGAAGCCTATCGACATCAAGAATATGCTTGATAAGTACGTTATCGGTCAGGACGCGGCAAAGAAGGCGCTCTCGGTATCGGTATACAATCATTACAAGAGAATTCTCACGTCCGAAAACAAGAAGAGCAGACGTGTCAGAAAGACGGCAAACGACGAGGAAAAGGTTGAGATCCAGAAAAGCAACGTGCTTCTTCTCGGTCCTACCGGAGTCGGAAAGACCTTCCTTGCACAAAATCTTGCACGCTCGCTCAACGTTCCCTTTGCAATAGCAGACGCGACCACGCTCACGGAAGCGGGATACGTCGGAGAGGACGTCGAAAATATACTGCTCAAGCTCATTCAGGCGGCGGACTACAACGTAGAGCTTGCCGAAAAAGGAATCATCTATATAGACGAGATCGACAAGATCTCACGCCGAAGCGAGAACCGCTCTATCACCCGTGACGTATCGGGCGAGGGTGTTCAGCAGGCACTTCTCAAAATTCTCGAAGGCACCGTTTCCAACGTTCCTCCGCAGGGCGGACGAAAGCACCCCAATCAGGATTTCATTCAGATAGATACCTCGAACATTCTCTTTATTTGCGGCGGAGCGTTTGACGGTCTTGAAGAGATCATCGAAAAGCGCCGCGGAAATCAGGTTATCGGATTCAACGGCGAGATAATGACCAAGAGTGAAAAGGGTAAGGGCAACACTCTGCGCGACGTAACTCCGCACGACGTTGTAAAATACGGACTCATTCCCGAGCTTATCGGACGTCTGCCCGTTATAGTCAGTCTTGACAACCTTGACGCTGAGATGCTCTCGAGAATACTGACCGAGCCCAAAAACTCGCTCACCAAGCAGTACAAGGCTCTGCTTGGTATGGATAACGTCGATCTTATATTCGAGGACGGAGCGATCCGCGCTATTGCAGAGCGTGCAATCGAAAGAAACACCGGAGCACGCGGACTGCGATCGATACTCGAAGAAATAATGCTCGATATTATGTACGAGGTTCCATCTGACGAAAATATCGAAAGCGTAACGATAACTACCGAAACACTCACCGAAAATGCAGCTCCGGTAATCAAGTATAAAAACGCCTGACTCGGCAAAAAGGAAGGTTGAAAATGCTTCTGCTTGACCCACACATTCATACAAGCGGTATCAGCCGTTGCAGTAAATGCCCTGCCGATGCGCTGATCGATCTTTGTGTACGCGATAAAATAGATGCCATCGTTCTCACAAATCATTACAAGAGAAATTATTATATTGAAGACGAAAAATTCCCGGAGTGGCGCCAAAAATATATAGATGAGTATCTTTATACAAAGTCACTTGGCGAGAAGGCAGGACTCAGAGTTCTTTTCGGACTTGAAATTACGCTCGACAATCTTCCGAAAATAGATTTTCTCGTTTACGGACTTTCGCACGAGAAGGCGGCAAAAGCACCTCAGCTTCACGCTCTGACACAGAAGGAGCTTTTCGAATACTGCGTATCCGAAAACGCCCTGCTCTATCAGGCGCACCCTTACCGAAACGGCACTCTGCCACAGGATCCGAGATATTTACACGGAGTTGAAATAAATTGCCACCCGATCTACAATCACAACGACAAAGAGGAGATAACCGCGTTTGCAAAGCAGCACTCTTTGAAGCTCTCCTGCGGATCGGACTATCACGGCGACACCTACAAGGCACACTGCGGAATTTATATTCCCGAGGATATTACCGACACTGTCAGGCTTGCGGATTTTCTCCGCAACGAGCCTCAGTGCGAGCTTGAAATACACGACATAATCCCCGATTGGCGCCAAAAGCATAAAATCGGAGAGATACTTACCAAATAACAGAAACGCTTATGACGCCTCGCGCTTCATAAGCGTTTTTTATAAAAAATTTTCCAAAGTCCACTTTATATAGATAAACTCTTGAATTTTTATATTTTTGGTGGTATAATGTAGACGAAAGAATTTGAACACGGCAAACGCCGCGATTTAAATAATTATGTAAAACAAAGGAGAAAAATCATGAAAAAGATCTTTTCAACACGTTCACTACTATCTTTATTTTTAATTATTTCAATGCTTTTGACTCTTCTTTGTGCCTGCAACAAGGAAGATAACGACGACAAGTCATCTGACGGCGACACCGAGGAATGTAAAGAGCATATTGACGAAAACTCAGACGGCAAGTGCGACAACTGCGATGAGGACCTGAGTCCGGACACGCTTGACCAAGCGGGCGACGTTCTTGCAAATGCCGTTATCGAGCAGCTCAGTAACGCTCAGTCGATGAAGCTTGAAGTTACAATCGACATTTTAAATTCGAGCGAATATTGGGACACCTGGTACGATTACGAAACCGACGAGGAAACCTTGGAGAAATATTCTGATTATTCCGAGGGAATAATCAAACTCAGTGCAACGGTAGCAAAAACCGAGAACGGAGCAAATGCAAAGCTTGACGTCTACACTCATGGACGCGACGATGCAGACGGCGAGTTTGAAACCGAGGAATTCACCGCGCTTTATCTCGTTGACGGAGTAGTATATACATACGACGACGAGCTTGACGTTTATCTGAAAACAGATCTGAAAAACAATGCAGTTATCGCAGAGATCGAGGCTATGCTTGCCGAGATCATGGGCAAGATTGAGATCACCGAAGAGGAAAAGAACGCTATTATCGCTTCTCTCGGCGAGCTTGCTATCACCGTCTTTGACATAAAGGACAACAAGGGCTCTATCTCGATAGATGCAAAGCCTGTTTTTGATAACTTCAAGAATTATATGAATTCGATAAATTCGTATACTGCTTCGCAGGTCATAAACGATGCGCTCGCACTCGTAAGCGAGGATCTGACCACCAAGGTAATTCTCGACGAGCTCGAAAGAATCGCAGGACTTACCGTAAATCAGGCACTTGCGGAGATCGACGCGATGCTCACCGAGGACTACGGCACAACTCTTCAAGGAATTTACGACACGGTCGTAACCAACCCCGAATTTGTTGAAGCTGTTACCGAGATGCTTAAAGAGCAGGCGGACACCTCTCTCACCGAAGCAGAGATCGCACAAACAATCACGGGCATTCAGAGCATAAAGATCGCAGATCTCATAGCACAGTACGAGATCGGTGACGTCGTTATTTACGATCTTATCGTATCGTTCATACCAAATGAAGACGGCGAAGCCGAGATCCCCGCGCTTGCAGAGCTTTTTGATAGCATTGAAGAGCTCCTTGCAATGCCTGTTCCCGATTTCGAGGAAGCTATCGGAATTCAGATCTTCTCTACTATCCAGTGGCAACTGGCTACGATCACGGTAAATGAGCTGAGTGCAAAGCTTGACTTGAATTTCAAGGGTGTATTTAACATCGACACCGTCGAGGGCGAGCTCAATTACGATGTTTACATCAAGGAGTCTTCCTATTTCGATGGAGAAGAAGTAAAATACGATACCTCTGATACCGACCTTAAAATTTCCTTTAAGATCTACGATATTTCCGAAGAAAGCGTAGCAGTATCCGCACCCACCGACAAGGACGTATATTATGATCTTGCCGACAAGGAGTTCACCTCAACAACTTCTGATTACAAGTGCCTTGGTATATACACAAACTTCAACGGAACTCTCTGGATCACTCTCGACGTAGACGATGACCTCTGTTTCTACGCAGATTTTCTCGATGCGGATCTGCTCAAATCCACAACGATCACCATCGACTCCGAGCTTTTATCTCTCTCTGACTACGACGGAGAGATCGATCTCGATACCGCGAAGGATCTCGTTATAGAAATTGATCCCGCAAACAACACCTTCACCGTAATCGAGTGCCCCGAGTACACCTACCCCAGATAAATAAAAATAACCGTCCGAGGAGATTTACTCCTCGGACGGTTTTTTATTTTTACTCACCGTCTTCGTTATATTCGGCTATGTACGGCAGATTTCTGAAATACTCTCCGCAGTCAAGTCCGTATCCGATAACGAATTTATCGGGAATCGTGAAAAGCGATATATCCGCTTTGAAGTCAACGAGTCGTCTTGATGGCTTATCGAGAAGCGTGACGACTCTCAGAGAGAGCGGATCTCTCGATTTCAGAAGCTTAACTATATCGTTAAGCGTTCTTCCGGTATCAACAATATCTTCCACGATAACAACGTGATATTTGCTTATATCCTGTTCGAGATCCATCGTGATCTTGACTACTCCCGAGGAAACGGTTCCCTCGTAATAGCTTTTAGCGCACATAAATCCAACCTCACAGGGAACGCTTACCGAGCGGCAGATGTCCGCCATAAAAACGAACGCGCCTTTAAGTATACTGACAAGCAGTATCGGATTTCCGTCGTAAATAGCGTCGATCTGCTTACCTGCTTTTTCTATTGCCGCGTCGATCTCCTCTTTCGAGATCATAACTCCTTTTATTCTGCTGTTAAAAATTTTAGTGGAATTGATGTCGTTCATAAGCCCTTGCTCCGTATATTAGTTTTATGCTATATATTCTACCATACTTTTCAGAATATTTCAACAGTTTTCGATATTTTTCAATTAGCAAATTCAAAAAAGAGGCATAATATATATTGATATTTCAAAAGGAGCGCATAAAATGCCTAAGAAAGATATGACGACATATTCAAGTTTAAAATCACCGATCTTTTCCTCTACTGTGCCAACCGATCGGAGCAATTCCTATTTTGCCGCTCTCAACACCTCTCGCGGATTCATAAGTAATTTTGACGAGGTGTTCTCATCGGCAAAGCGCACTCTGATCTTAAAGGGCGGTCCGGGAACGGGAAAATCAACGCTTATCCGCGCGCTCGCCGCAGAGGCGACAAATCGGGATATGGCGGTTGAATATTTTTACTGTTCGTCCGATACGAATTCTCTCGACGGAGTTCTCATAGGCGACGGCGAGATCGCAATAATAGACGGCACGTCACCTCACGCAGTGGATCCTAAAATCCCCGGTGCAAGGGACGAGATCATAAATCTCGGCAGATTCTGGAACTCGGCAATTCTCAAAGATTCGGCGCACGAAATAAAATACTATCTCGACACCATAAGCGCGCTATACAAAAACGTTTACGACGCTATGGCGATAGCCGCATCCGCCGAGGAGCTTATACAGAAGATAGTTATTCGACACACCGATCTTGAAAAAATGAAGCTTGCAGCAGATCGAATAGCACGGCTTTACCCGACGGACAGACTGCCGATCCGCAGGCGCGGAATATCTGCACTGGGAGTACACGGATACCTGCTTCTTGATAGCTACGAAAAGCGTGCCGAGGAAACCTACACCTTCCGCGATAAATACTCAATTTCGAATATTTTTCTCGATATTTTAAAGGAAAACTTCGAGAAAAGGCAGGTAGGATTTGACTATTCACGCTCTCCTGTATACGACAGGACCGACGCCCTTCTTCTTCGCGGCGAGAACGTGGCGTTCTTACCCGTGGCAAGCGATCCGAGCAGAATAATCAACACCGAGCGCTTTATAAGAAAGAGCATAGCTTCTGAAAAAGAAGAGATAAAGCAGCTCCGCCTGATCTCCTCTACCGCCATAAAGCTTGCAGAGAAAAAGCTCTCCTGCATCGGAGAGCTTCATGATGAGCTTGAAGAAATTTATATAGGCGCTATGGATTTTAAGGATATGGGAGCGTTTACAAAGCGCCTGCTCATTTCGATATTCAAAAATCAGCTTGGCTAAACGGTTTGGCGCATACGGCAAAAATGCCTCTGCTACGGAGATTGTCACAAACGGCGGAGGCGTTTTTGCTATTTTCGAAAACGCCGTAGACCGCACTGCCGCTACCGCTCATAAGTGCGCCGATCGCACCCGACGAAAGCATAAAGTCCTTTATTTCTCTCACCTCGGGAAGATCCGAAAAAACTACTTCCTCGAAGCGATTGAAAAGATGATCTGCAAAAGAATGATCGCCTTTTTCGAGCGCTTTTATGATATTATCCGCGCTTTTTATATCATATCCGCTATTTTTGTCGGAATCCGCATAGGCTTTTGCGGTATTCACTCCTTTTTTTCCTCTCGCAACGACGAGGCAGGTGTCCTTCGGCATCTCGCTTACAGGCAGAAGTATCTCGCCTATTCCGCCTGCGCGATAGCAACCGCCGTACATACAAAACGGAACGTCCGCGCCGAGCGAGAGTGCTATTTTGTTTAGTTCTTCCCGCTCTCCTGCCAAGAAAAACTCTTCGAGTGCGCGCAGAACACCTGCCGCGTCCGCGCTACCTCCACCGAGCCCTGCTGAAACGGGGATCTTTTTATCTATCGCAATCGAAATATCGTAATTATTTATTCCAAACGCCGAGAGATATTTCTCTGCCGCACGGTACGCGATGTTCTTCTCTGCGACGGGAAGAAATCTGTTATCAGAGCTTTTGAGGGCTATATTTCCCTCTCCGCGCCTGATATCAAGCGTCAGACGGTCGGCAAGCGAGATCGTGTGCATGACCATATCAAGCGTGTGATACGAGTCCTCTCTTTTCCCCGTTATTTCAAGAAAAAGATTTATTTTTGCAGGACAAATTACAGTTTTCGTCATTTTATTATCCTTTCTTTAAGTAAAAAGACCTGCGAGTCTGAGAAGCGGATTTTTCTTTACCTTGACCGCATCCTTCGGGCAAAGCTCCTGACAACAGAAGCATTTTATGCAGTCCTTTTTCTTTACAAAAGCCACCTTATCCTTCGTTATAACGATAGTTTTGGCAGGACAGGAGCGCATACATTCTCCGCAACCGATACACTTTTCCCTGTCGATAACAGGTCTTGGCCGAAGAGTTTCGATGAACTTTCCGCCGAAAAGCTTTGTCAGAACACTTATCGAGCTATGATCTCTGTCCGAGCTATCCGGCAAAACGAAATCGGGAGAAACGAAATTTTCATACGGATCTCCGAGGTACTTTGCCTCCGGTGTAAATCCGCGCATCTTTGCCTGCTCGCAGACAGAGGCAAGACCGTCCATTCGTATCACCTTGGAGCAGAGCTCGTCGAGCGCAAAGGGATCGCAGGAAGCCCCGATAAATCCGAGCTTTTTAGGCTTCCCATTCGTAGGACCGTTACCCTCCATGGCTATCACCGCGTCCATTATACTAAGCACCGTGCGATCGTCGCAGACAGTCTTGCAGAGATCGCAAATCATTCCCGAAAAATCTCTGAGATCGGGGTAAAGCGCGTGCATTTCAAGCTTTTCCGTACCCGGTACTACGCCGAAAAAGTTTTTTACCGCGCCGCTCATTCCGGTAAGATTGTGGGTTTTGAGCTTGCAGATATTTATTATAACGTCGGCTTCTACTATCGGAGTTATTATATTGAATGTGCGGTTTTTATCCTCGCCGCACGACTGAACGCGCTTTGCGGAAAGATCGAAATTCAGCGTCGCACCCGAAGCCTCTGCCGCAGAGTCCATTTTGCCCACTCTGTACGATGCACGTATCGAGCTATCCGTATAAACCCCGGCAGGACTTTCGGCAATAACCACCGAACTCGCTCCCATTTCAAAGCAGATCCTTGCCGCCGCCTCGACAAGCACGGGATTCGTCGTTCCCGCGGCGGATATATCCATTTTTCGGACAAGATTAGGCTTTATGACCACGTTTTTTCCACAGATCTGCTCTTTTCCAAACGAAATGTCGTCAAGCAGTACGCGAAGCGTGGCATCTACCTCTTCTATGCCGTACGAGTCGCACGCTCTGAGCGAAACGGCAATTTTTGAATTTTCTTTCATTTTTTCCTCAAAAAAGTAAATAAATTATGTATTTTAAAAAGTTATATTGATTTATTGATTTTACTGCTGTATAATTATAATATACCGTTGTTTAAGACGTTTTTATCAAGCGAAAGGACCTAAAATATATGAAAATATCATTCAACAAGAAATATACTACGATAGCTCTTTACGCGGCGATCCTTATTTTGTTTTCTGTTATCTGCATAAACTTTATAATCGTTCGCCCCTTAGGTCTTTTTTCGATTTGGGAGAGCATAAAGGAGATAGCAAAGACCTTCTTTTACGCTCTGATAGTAGCGTATATTATGACTCCTCTTATGGACTTTTTCAATAAAAAGGCGCTTAGATTTATTCAGCGAAAGAGGGAGTTTTCGGTCATTCGAAAGCTTATCTCGCTTTTCCTTACTTTCACCGTTTTCCTTGCAGTAATAACTGTTTTCGTATGGTTCGTGGCACCTCAGGTGCTTGAAAACATTGAAAATCTCGGCGTCGTGCTCAAAGACTACTACGAGTCTATTGACAAGTTTATAAAGGACATGCAAGCAAATTCCGAGCTTTTCAACAGTATTTACAGCTCGGTGGTTCAGGGGGATGAAAACCTCGGAGATCTTCTCACCAAAGCACTCTCCTCTATCCTCGCGGCTATGTCGAGTGCTTCCTCGTACATTATAACCTTTGTTTCGACCTTTGTCAATGAGGTCAAGACGATTTTTATGGGCGTATTCCTCTCGCTTTACTTCCTTTATTACAAGGAAATGCTTATTTCGCAGATATCTCGCTTCGGAAAAGCCTTTATGCGCCCGAACACCTGCAAATATGTTGCACACATCGTTGACGACATTGATATAAAATTTGCAAAGTTCCTGCGCGGAAAGATATTCGACTCGGCCATCGTCGGAATAGTTCTTTACATCGTTTACAAGATCGCAGGAATCCCGTATGCCGAGATCCTCGCTCTCGTCGGCGGTGTTATGAATATGGTTCCTGTTTTCGGACCGATCATTTCGGGATTTGTCTGCGGATTTATCCTTCTTCTTACCGCACCCGACAAGCTTATCGCATATATAATCATAGTATGTATCGTCGGACTTATCGACTCCAACCTCATAGAGCCCAAGCTTCTCGGTGACTCTCTCGGACTCAAACCCGTCTGGATAACTATTGCAATTATCATAATGAGCTCACTCTTCGGATTTTTCGGAATGTTCTTCGGAGTGCCGATATTCGCCGTAATATACACGCTCGTCAAAGAGGCGATCGACAACCGCGTAGCTCAACGCGAGGCTCGCGAGGCACACTCTCAGGCGCATAGTGCAGAGGCAAAGCCGGAGGAAAACGCTACTGACGAAAGCATTGAAGCCGTTGACGGCGAGGAAAAGAATAGCGACGAATCGACCGAGGATACTCAGAAATGAAAAAGAAGATAGCTATATATTACGTCATTGTAATATTTGCAAATATCATTGCCGCCATAACGCTCGACAAATATTTGCATATCAATATTGCGTCAGTCTTTCCCGCACTCGTTGCCCTTGGAGCATTCCTTGACGTTACCAAAACAGGAAAAAAGCTGGATATAGGTAACAGACTGATGCTTGTAAAATATTCGAGGAAATCAAAGGATCCGACAGACTCGGACGGCGATCTTTCGTACGACAAGGGAAAATTCAACTCCCTTTATGAAGGACGAAACGAGCGCGACAAAAAGCTTATGAGCTTCTTAAACACCGCCGAGCTGATCATTCTTCCGCTTTTTATAACTCCCGTGCTTTTCTTTTCACCGGTAGTAAAGATAATAGTTACTATGGTAATATACTACTCTATGATGCTCATTTACTCATTTTTCAGCCGTAAAATAATGAAGGAAATGCTCAAAGAGGAAAAAGCGCGCGAAAGAGAGATCGAAAAAGAGCTTGAAGAGCAGAAAAAACGCGAAGAGCTCGGTAAATGGAAATAAAAAGAATAACCCGCAAGAAAAATTCTTGCGGGTTTGTTTTTATTCCTCGTCTATTCTCTTATAGAGCATCTCGATCTCGCCGAGGGTGAAGGTTTCGGGCATCTCGACTACCTTCCAAGAGGGCGTGATGCCGAGCATCCTTGCAAGTATCTCACTTCCCTGCGGAATGAGCGGACTGAAAAGATTTGCCATATTCGCCATAAGGTATATGCAGCTTGCGGTGATATTTCCGAAGAGCTCCGGATCTTCCTTTGCCGCTACCCACGGCTTAGACTCATCGTAATACTTATTAGCATACTGAATTACGGTAACGATCTCTTCTGCCGCACTGCGAAGCTCGCCTGCATCTATCTTGTTTCCGATCGACTCGTAAAGTCCTTCAACGTAAGCCTTTACCTCGCTATCGACCTTGCCTGCGGGAACAACTCCGTCGTACTTCTTCTTTATAAACGAAAGGTTACGGTTAACGAAGTTTCCAAATCCGCCTACAAGGAACTTGTTGTAGGTCTGGATCATTTCGGGAATAGCAAAGTTTGCATCTCTGCGCTCGGGGTTGAAGAGAATGGTATAGAATCTGATTGCATCTGCGGGATATTTTTCTGCAAGCGAATGAACCGAGATGATATTTCCCTTCGATTTGGACATCTTCTCATCGTTCATATTCATATATTCGCTCGAAACGATGTGTGTCGGGAGCTGAATATCGTCGCTTATTGCCGCAAGAAGCGCAGGGAAAATTACCGTATGGAAGGGGATATTGTCCTTTCCGTGTACAAAGTAAGCGTGTATATCGCCTTCCTTGGAGATGAATTTATCGTAATCAATTCCCTTCTCCTCGCAGACTGCCTTACAGGTCGTGCAGTAGCCGAGAACGGCTTCGAGCCAGACGTATATTCTCTTATCCTCGTATCCTGTAAAAGGAACCTCTACGCCCCACGAAAGATCACGGGTAGCAACTCTGTCGGGGAATCCCTGAGTGATATATTTTTTGGTTTCGTTGACCGCGTTCCATCTCCAATTTTCCTCGTTTTCCTTGGCAAATTCGGAGATCTTGTCCTGAAATGCCGAAAGCTTAAATACAAGGTGCTTATTCTGACGGATAACGGTGGGATTTCCGCAGGTTCGGCATTTTTTATTTGTAAGCTCCTTCGCATCGAAGGTTGCGGTGCAGTGCTCGCACTGGTCGCCTCTGGTCATTTTATGACAGGAGGGGCACTCTCCTTCGAGCTCGCGGTCTGCAAGGAACTGCGCGCACGTTTCGCAGTAGTCCTGATCTTCAAGCTGCTCGAAAAGATAGCCGTTATCGTATATCTTTCTGAATATATTCTTGACCTCTTCCTTATGATAATCGGTGAAGGTCGCAGTATATTTATCGTAGGTAAAGAGCAGATCGCTGAAATCGCGGGTGAACTCCTCGTGATATTTCTCCGCTATCGACTCGGGAGTGCATTTTTCTCTTTTTGCTCTCTCGGTTATCGGAGTACCGTGAGAGTCTGTGCCCGAAACGTAGATAACATCATATCCTGCAAGACGTCCGTAACGCGCTATAACGTCACCCGGAAGAAGTGCTGCAAGATGTCCAACGTGGAGCGAGTTGTTCGCATACGGCCACGCGCCGCCTATCCAATATCTTCTTTTATTTGCATCAAAGTTTGCCATATTTATACTACCTTTCTTTGATTTACTTTATTTTATATACTTTTCGCCGATCTTCGAGAGCGCCTTACTTACCGCCGCGCCGACGATGAGGCAGACTGCAAGCTCAACTATCGCATTTACCGTAATGAGCGTGGTAATAACTCCAAAGGCGTTCGACACGTTCATAAGTCCGAGCACCTCGGCATTAAATCCGAAGCAAATAACGAAGGTCGGAACGAAGAAGAGCGTATTAAAAAACGCCGAGCACGCCGAAGCGACGATATAAGAAGCGATTCTGAACTTCTTATGCATAAGTCTAAACACAAGCGCGGTGCAGTAACCTGCAAGCACTCTCGTAGGAATACAGAAAAGTGCGGTCAGAAGTGGGTTTATACTAAGGCAGAGCGCGCCGACCGGATCGAAGGCGAAAACACACTGCATAAAGCTTGTCAGTCCGAAAAGAAATCCGAAGAATGCACCGTAAGCAGGTCCGAGCAGTATTGCACCGATAGCAACCGGTATCATAAGAAGCGTTATACTGAACGGTCCGATTTTGGGGTATCCAAGAGGCGTGAACGCCATTATCAGAATGAGCGCGGTTATAATTGCCGCGAGTACGAGTTTATAGGTATGATTGTTACGTGAGTGTTTGTGAGCGTTCATTTTGCTCTCCTTTCTTTTTTCTTTAAGATCTGCCCGTCCTTTATTTACGTTTCGAAAAGACTCCCGAAAGCTCGAGCGCGTACATAAGAGGCATTCCGAAAAAATAGCAGGCGCCTATCTGTCCGATACCGACTGTCAGCATCATAAACCAAAGCGCGTCCGAAAATCCGTATCCGTATTTTAAAACAAACGGAACGACGAGCGCGTTCAGAATTACCGCAGGAAGCGGTACGAGAAATTTATATCTGCGAACGAGATATGCAACCACCGCCGCCGCAAGCGTTGCAAGCGAGCCGAAAACGATATCCGCAAGGATCATTCCCGATGCAAAGCAGTTCGAGATTATGCAACCGATAAAAAGTCCGGGAATTGCGGCAGTCGTAAAATACGGGAGCACACAAAGCGCTTCCGAAACACGAAGCTGGACAGGTCCGAAGCTCATCGGAGCAAAGACTATCGAAAGCAGAACGTACGCCGCCGCGATAAGTGCGGCATACACGGTAAAGCGGATCTTTTTTGAATTTTTTGACATATTTAATTTTCTCCTTAGTTTTGTTTTGAGTGAGGATGGTTACGAACTCACTTTATATTGAAGCATCTATCTTCAATATCAAATTATTTTACCACTAAAACACAAAAATTTCAAGTCTTTTTTTGCATATACTTTCTTTTTCCGAAAAATTCTGCAATTTCGTGAAAAGAGTAGCAGTTAAAAAGGCGTAAAAGTACACAGTATATCAAAACGTTCACGGTAATATGCAGTACAAGCAGGGGCGTGGTATGCGCGCTTCCCATTTTTAGAGAGGTGAGAACTATCTTGGTTACCGCGATAGATACGCTTACCGAAGCAAGCGGTATAAATATCCATTTCACAACGCTTATACGCGGAGAGGTAAGCTTTATAAGACGCGATGCGCTAAGAGAAGTATTGACTATTTCGCAGAAGATTATCTCGATAACGTATCCGAGCATTCCAATCCTCGGCACAAGTAAAAACACGACCGCAACGCTCATTGCCGAATCAAAAAGATTTACCTTCATCGTATATAACTGCTCATCGAGTCCTTTGAGGATACTGTCAACAGTCGTGTCTATGAACATTATCGGCATCACGGGAGCGAGAATACGTATATAATGCCCTGCCATACTGTCAGAATATATAACAAGTCCGATCTCGCTCGAATAGCAGGCAACGATCCCTGCCGCGCATATCCCGAATGCAAAAACGAAGCGGCAGGCAGTTTCGGTTATTTTGTTTATTCCGAGCGTATCTCCCGCCGCGCGTTTTTCTGCCACCTCGGGAACTATAAGCGAGCAAAAGGGAGTCAGAAGCGCGTACGGAAAAAGAACGGTAGGCAGAGCCTTTGCCTGCATTACTCCGTAAGCGGAAACCGATTCTGCCTGCGAAAGTCCGCTTTTTTTCAGACCGCTCGTGATAAGCAGATGCTCGACTGTAACGAGCGCAGAGCGAAAATAAGATGTAAACGCGGTCGGAAGAGCGATACCGAGCATCTTTTTCCGAAGATTTTCGCTCTCTTTTTCGTTGTATTTTTTATAGTTTTTCCGCACGTCCGCGAGATAAAAAATAAGCAGATAAAGAAAAGATATCACCTCCGAGGCAAGCGACGCAAGAACGACTGCAAGACATGCCTGCTCGACTCCGCGTATCGGAAGAAAGGACAGTCCGAATACCGTCATAGCAACCTTCAAAAGCTGCTGGAATATCTGAGAGGAGGCGTTCTTTGACACACGTCTTACCGCGGTGAAATATCCGCCGAGAGCCGACGAGAGTGCCACAAACGGCAGTGTCAGGGCAAGCGCGCGAAGTGACACAAGAGTCCTTTCGTCTTTGAGCATCGACGAGGATATACCCTTCGAGAGCGCAAGCAGAACGAGCATCGAGCCGACTCCAAAGCAAAGTGCATAGACCACGCACTTTCTCATAGCGCGGCGAATGTCAGAATATTTTGCACTTCCCGACGCGTCGGCGACCATTCGCGTAGCGGTCAGATTTATCGCGCTCGTGGCAAATGTGGTCGCAAGTCCGTACACGCTCAGGGTAAGTGTGAAGAGTCCGAGTCCCTCATTACCCAGCTTGTTTGAAAGATAGACGTTAAAATAAACGCTCATAACTCGCATAAAAAGTGCTGTAATGCTGAGTATGAGCGTATTTTTTATAAAAATTTGTGATCTTCGCGATGCTTTCATAGTTCTCCGCCCTTTTTACCGTTTCACAGTATTTTATGAGGCAAAAAAGCGGATTATGACGCGAGGATATTAAGTATAAAGTCCTGTCGTTCGTTTTTTTATCTTTTCGCCGTTTACGAAAGCTTTGAACACCCTTTCGCATTCGTCTTTCGTTTCGGTAGTAAAGGAAAGAAGTGCAAAATCGACAGGCAATTTCCGATCTCCCACGTAATGCGCAACACTGTTGAGCAGTTCGCTGTAAGTCCTGTCGCGGCAGACGACCTTGAATTTTATTCCGTACCTATCGGTGATTTCTCCCCGACCTCCGCACTTTTCGCAACCGATAGCAGCGCGGATCGGGCAGGATCTCAGAAGCATCAGAGGCAGATAGCCGTATGCGAAAAGACCTGTTTTAACCTTTCCCGAAAGCTCGGACACTGCGCCGAGCGGCATTTCGGGCGAGAGCAGAGCCTCGGACACGCCCATCTCCGAATAGATTTCAAGCGCGTCGGAATTTACGATATTGAGTCCAAAGCCGCCGATAACGTCAAAGCCTTTTTCTCTCGCATATGCGACCGAGCCGATGTTATCGCAAAGCAGAGCCTTTACGCCAATCTCTCTGAGTTTTTCAAGCATTACGTCAAGTCCTCTGAAATTATAAACGAGCGACGGAATTTCGGCAACTATTTTCGAAATATCCGAAAATGAGTCTTTGTTTGCAAGGATCTCACCTATCGGAAGGACGGTCTTTTCCGCTTTATCGGCAAAAGAGGACACCTTATCCCACGAGTCGGATTTTATATAAATCTCGGTATTTTTTATATTTTTGGCAGGAAATTTCGCCTTTATCGGCTCTGAAAACGTGTACTCTACGTTTTTTTCACGTATTTCGCTAAGCTTTTGAGCGGCATCTCGACGAAGAGCGTTCATAACCGATGCTCTCATCGAAAGGCCTTTGGGATTTTTGACCGTGAGATTTCCCAAAATATACGGCGTACCGCCAAGACGGGATATAAACGGATATGCCGAGCTCTCGTCAAGCTCTGCCATATCGGGAGAAGCAAATCCGCCCTCGGCGAGCGCGCAGGCGGTACTCGTTCGGTCGTAAAACGTAAGCAAGGAAGAGTTTTCATCAAGAACAAGCTCTGCATCTACGATCACTCTCTGGCGCTCGCGCCTGTAAAGCTCTGACGCCTTTGAAAGAGCGGCCTTCGAGGATTCAACGTCCTCCTTCGTTCTGATGCCAAACATCTCGCGGGTACGCCTTCCCGTGAGATAACCATCGGTAAATCCGCTTCGGGAGAAAATATCGCGGAGAAGCTTAGTGTCAGCTTCTCTTCCCTCGCGTGCCTGAACGCAGGCATTTACCGCCGCGGCAACGTACTCAGGTCGCTTCATTCTTCCCTCTATCTTGACCGAGCAGACTCCCACATCGGCGAGCTCTGCTATTTTCGAAATATGCGACATATCTTTAAGCGAAAGGCAGTTTCTCATATTTCCGCAGGAAAAATCAAGACGGCAGGGCTGAGCGCACTGTCCTCTGTTTCCGCTTCTGC
>JAZOSN010000040.1:0-3262 GCA_045657105.1 Eubacteriales bacterium | reverse complement strand
GTACGGTAAGACTAAGTTCGAAAAGACCTACTACAACAATAACGACGGTTGGTACGGACTCCCCGGAAACACTAAAAATGTTCCGAAGGACGAAAACGGTAACCTTCTTGACGACGGTATTCCGGACGAGTGCACCATTACCAACGGCACTATAAAGACCACTTTCGCTTACGGTAAGTACAACGAGCTCAAGGTTGAATGGGATAAAGAAAATCTCACTCTTACCGGTTGGCTTGACGGACAGGAATTCCGTAAGGTCGAGTTCACTATCAACCCCTTCGTAAATGACGGTGACGGCGTAGGACTTCGTACCAACTCCGGTGACGTTTACTTCGCAGAGATGTCGGTTGAGGTTGAGTAATTAACCAAAACTTTCACTGATAAATATCCTCCTACAAATATGGTGTAGGAGGATATTTCTTTATTTACCTAGGTAGAGGCTTTTGCCGTTGATGAGTCCCGCCGAGGCGATAGGCTCCCCTGTGTCAGCGAAGCTGACTGAGAGGTTGCTAAATAGACGTCTTACCCGCTTTACAATCCCTCCGTCACGGCAAGCCGTGATACCTCCCTTGCTCGGATAGGACACTGCCTACGCCTTCTCACTGCTGAAAAGCGAAATTATTTCGCGCTCAACGCGTTTTCTTTCGCTCTCGGCATCTTCGAGCTCGGTAAATGCTTTGCTTAGCTCGTCTGAATATTTTCCGCTTGTGATGGCTCTGTATATCCAGAAGAACATTCGTCCGTAGGCGTGATGAAGCCGACTGTCGGCGTCGCCGAGCTGCTTTTTGAGTGCGGCGACCTCCTGCGCCTCCTTTTCGTATTTTGAGAGCTTGTTTTCTATCGCGCGCCGTATAAAATACACTCCCAGACCTACGCTTCCGCCGCTTCCAAGCAATAGGGCGATAAAAAGAGAGGCTATCTCTTCAAGGTTCATTATAGACTCCTCGTAGCTGCCGCCGAAATTATTATCGTGCGCGCGCGGCGTAGCTCTTTTCCGAATAATGATTCAAGAAGCGAAACGTGGACCTTCTGCTCGCTTTTTTTCTTTCGGTAAGTCTTCTTTTTCTGTTTTGCTATCTTCGATTTTGACATATATATTCTTTAAGTGATACTCCTTTCACTGAGTTTGTGTGCTCGGCAGACGAGAGTATTTTATATCGACACCGACCTTCTCGCAATAGCAAAAGATATTATAAGGTTGCATATTATAAAAAAATAAAAGCTTTCTCAAAACCGAGAAAGCTTTTTGTTTTATTTGTGCGATTATTTTGCTCTGAAAAATTCGATCTGAGTCGAGAGCGAGCGTACCTTTGCGCGTCCGAGCTCCTTCATATAGTCGTCGTAATTTTCGTTTACTACTGCGAAATATTTGCAGCTTGCATACTCGGTGATCGTGTCAACGAACTTCTCGAATATCGAGCTTTCACTTGCAGAGTAGAGTCTGAACTTGGTAAATCCGTCGTTCGTGATTGCAAGGAGAAGCACACAGTCCTTGGGAACGTTCGAGCTTACGTCGTGTATAGCCTCGGGCTTTACGGTGTAGATCCAGAGTATCTCGCCGCCCTCGGACATACATTTCGATCTGATGTCCTCGAATTCGGTTGCGAGCCAGTTTGCTACTATCGGATTTTCGCGGCGCGCCTTGATGGTCTTGCTTGCAGGAACTGCGAGATCCCAGTGACGGAGATACGCGCCGATAATTCTGCTCGAAACGCTCGTTCCGAGAATGTCGGAAGCAAGGCTTCTTACGGTGGACTTTGTCCAGTAGGATTCGGAATTTATACCGTGATCTGCGGGAAGGGAATTTGCAATATTCGAAACGATCTCCTCCTGCTGAGCGGCAGTGAGGATAAGATCGGTAGCGCCGTCGTCAGATTCGATGCGAGAGGTGTATCTCTTGAAGGAAGCGAGGATCGCCTCGATCTCCTTTACGTCCGCAGAAGCGGCTTCTGCGATCTCTTCGATCTCGCGACCTGCCTTGGACATAAGAACGATCTCGCGTTGACCATCCGCGTTTATACTGCTCTCGGAACAAACGAAGCCTTTGAGAAGTGCGAGCAGACGCTTCTGACTTTCTGCCTCGGCACGGCGAGCGGCGAGCGCTCTGTTTCTGCGGCGAGTGTCGTCTGCGACTCTTCCGAGGTGCTGCACTCTGAAAATAATGTATGATACTACGCCTGCGACTACAACGAGATATATTGCGGTGAATACGAGAACTGTATCTCTCAGACGTGCATCGGACACGAGCATTATTATAAGGGTAAGGATATTAACGATAAATACTGCGCTCGGTATAAGCAGTCCCCAAAAAGGTCCGTCCTTTTTAGTGAGCTTGCTCTGACCGAAAACGACTGCGGCAGACGCCGCAATAACTGCGATTACGGTTAAAATGTATGGCAATAAAAACACATCCTATCTGATGAAAATATCTAAAATAAATTATACACTAAAAAAGCCTCAATGTCAATAACCCAAAGCTCTTTTTTTGAAAGAGTAAGTAAAAGCGTTAAGCACCTCTTAAAATATCGCCCTCTTTGACGGGGAAAGGAACCTTTATTGAAAAGAGCATCGAGGGGTGCGGAGCAGACTCGATAGTCTCGCCTGCTTCGTTTTGCATATCAAGTGCTTTGAGAGCTCTGCCTACGAGTCCGGGGGATATAAGCTCGACGTCCGCGCCCGAAACTATCTTGTTTTTCTGTCTGAACGTGGCGCGTCCGCTCTTTTCGTCGTAAGCGATCGCGTGTGCAAGATAAGCCTTTTCGAGCAGGTATCCGTCCCTTGTGACAGTCTGGGCGTTGTCAGAGGGGGTGTAGAAATAAAAGCCGGTGCAATATTCTCTGTGGCTTACGCTTTCAAGCTCGCGAAGCCAGAGCGGATCGTACTTATAGTCCTCGGGAGATCCTGTATACTTGTCCATAGCGATACGGTAGGTGTTTGCACAGACTGCGGTGTAGTAGGCGCTCTTCATTCGCCCCTCGATCTTAAAGCTGTCGATGCCGCTTTCCATCAATTCCGGAATATGCTCGATCATGCAGAGATCCCGACTGCTTAAAATGTAGCTGCCACGGGAATCCTCCTCAAGCAGTAGTGGCTGGTCGGGACGCATTTCCTCTGTGATTTCTCCACGCAACGCTCCACCCGTGTAGTTCCAACGACAGGGTTGGGTGCATTTTCCGCGATTGCCGTCCCGCGCGGTAAAGTGAGCAGAGAGCAGGCATCGTCCGCTGTAGGAAACACACATCGAGCCGTGGATGAAGGCCTC
>JAZOSN010000039.1:0-3946 GCA_045657105.1 Eubacteriales bacterium | reverse complement strand
TAAGATACTGATCTATGTCGTTTATTATAAGGTCGAGCTCTTTTACAGCTTTCGATTTAAAGAAAAACATTACGCGTTGTATCCGAGCGCAAAGGCTTTCTTGTTCATCTCAACGAATTTGGGTGCGACGGTGTTTTCGATGGCAGTGATCCACTTTTCGTAGGGAATGTCGAAATATTTTGCAAGTCTGCCCATAAGCACGATGTTGACTGCCTTGGAGGAGCCTGCCTCGCTTGCAAGAGAAAGTGCATCAATCGCGTCCGGCTTTATTCCGAGAGCGTCGAGCTTTTCGAGTGCATCGTGAGGATACTCTGCGGCGCCTGTTATTACAGGCATAGGATCGATCTCCTGAGTGTTTACGATGATCTTTCCGCCGTCCTTCAAGTATGCCGCCCATCTTGCGGCTTCTATCTTTTCAAAGGAAACTATGAAATCTGCTTCCTTTTCGCATATAATGGGCGAATACACCTTTTCTCCGAACTTAACGTACGTAATAACGCTTCCGCCGCGCTGGCTCATTCCGTGAACCTCGGAAACCTTTACGTCGTATCCCTCGTCAACGAGGAGTCTGCCGAGAAGCTTGCTTGCGAGAAGCGAGCCCTGACCTCCGACGCCCGAAATTATAATATTGGTAGTTTTCATATTCGTTATTTTCCTTTCTGTCAGGATCAGTTGATAGCGTCAAATGCGCAGAGCTGAGCACATACGCCGCAACCAACACAAAGGGTGTTATCAATTACCGCTTTGCCGTTCTTCATACTGATAGCAGGGCAACCGAGGCGCATACAGCTCTTGCAGGAGCGGCACTTGTCGGCGTCAACTACTACGGGTGCCTTCGGCTTTACGTATTTGAGAAGGACGCAGGGACGGCGCGAGATGATGACCGAGGGCTCGTCTGCGGCGAGCTCTTCCTTGATAGCTGCATCACACGCTTTGAGATCGTAGGGATCTACTACGCGAACTCTGTTTATTCCGACTGCACGGCAGAGAGTTTCAAGATCTATCTTGCTTGCAGGATCGCCCTTGATACTATATCCGGTGGTCGGGTTCTGCTGATGTCCGGTCATTCCGGTAATCGAGTTGTCAAGAATGATTACGGTTGAATTAGAGCCGTTGTAAGCGATGTTTACAAGTCCTGTGATTCCTGAGTGAATAAAGGTGGAATCTCCAATTACAGCCGCACATTTTCCTTGAAAGCCTGCTTTGTTGAAGCCGTGCAGACCGGAAACCGACGCGCCCATACAAAGAGTTGAGTCAAGCGCATTGAGCGGAGCCTGAGCACCGAGGGTATAGCAACCAATATCTCCGAGAACCGTTACCTTGTTCTTTGCCAGAGTGTAGAACATTCCTCTGTGAGGACAACCTGCACACATTACGGGCGGACGTACGGGAACGCTCGGAAGCTCCTCACAAGTGCTCGCGATCTCTGCGCCGAGAGCCTTTGCGATTACGGTCTGAGAAAATTCTCCGATAGGCGAGAAGAGCGACTTGCCTTCAACGGTGAGTCCAAGGCATTTGCAGAACTCCTCGATTACGGGATCAAGCTCCTCGATAACCACGAGTCTGTCGACCTTAGATGCGAAATCCTTTATCATCTTGGGAGGAAGGGGATTTACCATTCCGAGTTTAAGTACCGAATATTTGTCACCAAATACCTCTTTTACGTATTGATAAGAGGTTCCGGAGGTTATAATTCCTATTGAGGAGTCGCCGTATTCAACTGTATTGAGCGGCGAGGTTTCCGCATATTCTGCAAGCTTCTTGGTACGCTCCTCTACGAAGGGGTGGCGAAGCTTTGCATATGCGGGCATCATTATATATTTCTGAGGATTTTTCTCGTAAGCGGGAAGGGCTCTTTCAGCTCGCTCACAAAGCTCGGTTATGCTCTGGGAATGTGCTATTCTCGTGCACATTCTTATCATTACCGGCGTGTCGAATTGCTCGGAAATGTCGAATGCAAGCTTTGCAAAGTTCTTAGCCTCAGAGGAATCTGCCGGCTCGAGCATCGGTACCTTGGAAGCGATAGCGTATCTGCGCGAATCCTGCTCGTTCTGAGAGGAGTGCATTCCGGGATCGTCTGCTACACAGATAACAAGACCTCCGTTGACACCGGTATATGAAAGAGTAAAGAGCGGGTCCGCCGCTACGTTCATACCGACGTGCTTCATAGCACATGCAGCACGCGCTCCTGCAAGAGATGCACCGAATGCACTTTCGAGAGCAACCTTTTCGTTGGGAGCCCATTCGCAGTAGATTTCATCGTATTTTGCGGCAAATTCGGTGATCTCGGTCGAGGGAGTGCCGGGGTAGCTCGATATTACCGAGCAGGAGGCTTCCCAAAGACCTCTTGCGAGGGCTTCGTTTCCTATTAAAAGCTTTTTCATGATTATTTATCGGAATAAAATTCCTGTCCTTTCTGCCTTTCGGCGTTTCATTTAATATTTTAAATTGTCAAAGTAAAATCTATTGACAAAAGGTTTTCAAGTTGTTATAATTATAAAAGAACTTAAAGAGTTTGAAGGCGAAACTGTGATGATAATTGATTTCCATACGCATATTTTTCCCGACCGTATAGCCGAGGCGACGATAAAAATGCTCTCCGAAAAGGCGGGATTTCCGAACTATCTAGATGCCAGAGCACAAAGTTTGCTTTTGTCAATGGAGGAATGCGGTATTGATAAATCGGTCCTGCTTCCTGCACTGACCGCACCGAGGCAGTTTGATTCTGTAAACAGATACACACTCGAAACTGCCATGGCAAGCGAGGGAAGACTGATACCGTTCGGTGGAATCCACCCCGATTGTGACGACGTTTCGCAAAAGATAAAATTCCTCGCAGATAGCGGATTTTACGGAATAAAGCTTCACCCCGACTATCAAGCAACCTATATCGACGACGAAAAGTATGTAAATATTATAACGCTCGCCGTGAAAAACGGACTTGCGGTAACAGTTCATGCCGGAGTTGATTGCGGACTGCCCGATCCCGTGCACTGTCCTCCTGAGCGTTCCTGCAAAATGCTCGAAAGAGTATTTGCGGCAACACAGGGATATAAGTCAAGGATCGTGCTTGCACATATGGGCGGTTATATGATGGGGTGTGACGTGCTTTCTCTTTTGTGCGGAGCCGACATCTTTTTCGATACAGGATTTACGCTTTTCGAAAAGGATATAGAGATGACGCGCAAAATAATAGAAAAGCACGGTGCGGACAAGATTTTGTTTGCCACCGATTCTCCGTGGGCTCCTCAGAGCGAGTACGTAGAAGCGATCAAAAATCTCGGACTGTGCGAGAGCGATACCGAAAAGATCCTCGGCGCAAATGCTGTGCGGCTCCTTGATCTGTAAAAAACACTTATCATTATAACAGAGATGAGCGCGGATTTCAATAGTTTTTAGATAAAAACCGCATATTTTGCGGTGTTAAAATATAGCAGATACAAATAAAAGCAAGGATGGTTTATAAAATGTTAACTCAACACAAGGAAAGAGATACGTCACTTCTTTTCAAAACGCTCGCAAAGCTCAAAAATGAGGAGGAATTCCGTATGTTTTTCGAGGATCTTTGCACTTATAAGGAAATCGAGCAGATGACACAGCGACTTGAAAGCGCCTGCTATCTTCTCGACGGCGAAACATATTCTTATATTATCGACGAAACTAAAATTTCTTCTGCGACGCTCAGTCGTATTTCGAGATGTATTCAACACGGAAGCGGCGGATATAATAAGCTTCTCGTGGATATTCGCAAGGAAGAAGAAAGTAAATAATGTATCATATCTCGGCAACCTCGTGTTGCCGAGAAGATTTCTGCTCGTAGCGTAGCTGGATAACGCACAAGACTCCGACTCTTGAGACCGCAGGTTCAAATCCTGTCGAGCAGGTAAATAAGTAAGAGGTGGCGGCGCCACCTCTTACTTATTTTGCTTATCCCACGATGAAGAAC
>JAZOSN010000038.1:0-4721 GCA_045657105.1 Eubacteriales bacterium | reverse complement strand
AGCGTTTTGCGAAAGGGGTGGGTGTTTCCTGAAGGGAGGGTCACCCTCCCTAACAGCCGCTCTTTGTGAGACTTTCTGTCGGCACAGAAAGTCGGAAAAATAATGCACGAAAGCGTTTGTTGTGTGTTTGCACAAATTTTGGTCTTTGCTTATTAGAAACAAAGACCATCGAGGAACGCTAGTCCCTACATTTTTTGTCGCGGTCAAATTGTAACTTGGCGCGATGACGGTTTGCTACGCAAACGCTCACTGATCCTATGATGCAAATCCGCGCTCTTTCAAGAAACTTTTTACAAAAAGTTTCTCTCAATGAAAAAGACAAAAAACACTTGAATAAGACAGAAAACTGTGATATAATCAAGATCACCGAAAAGAAAGGAGGACCGCCGATATGGATAAAAAGGGAACTAAAACGGTTGCCGCTAACAGAAAAGCGTATCACGATTATTTCGTGGACGAAACGTACGAGGCGGGAATCGCTCTTTTCGGTACCGAGGTCAAGTCGATAAGACAGGGCGCGGTAAATCTTAAAGACTCGTACTGCTTTATAAAGGACGGCGAGATCTTCGTGCGCGGTATGCACGTAAGTCCGTACGAGAAGGGAAATATCTTCAACAGAGATCCTCTTCGTGATAGAAAGCTTCTTATGCATAAACGCGAGATAATGAAGCTTTTCGGGCTTGTCGGACGCCAAGGCGTTTCGCTGATACCGTTGTCACTCTATTTCTCGGGTAAAAATTTAAAGCTTTCGCTTGGTGTCTGCCGAGGCAAAAAGCTTTACGATAAGCGCGAAACAGAGGCGAAAAAGCAGATGGCGAGGGACGTTGAGCGCGCATCGAGAGAAAAATATTAAATATGCTATCAAGGGCCCGTAAAGGTTTCGACGGGGATTTTGAGGTATGATAAGCGAGTAGAGCGGGGTAAACTCTTAAATCTGCCCAACATTTAAAATTAAACGCTAACAATAAAGTAGCTCTGGCCGCGTAAGCGGTGCCGCTGCCTAAGGCAGCCCGTTCCTTTCGGGAGGATCACGGCCCGAAACTGAACGTCATGCAGTGATGAACGTGAAGTGTGAGCTCGTCGTCGAAGCACTCACGCATAAGACGGCTGCCGATGCTGTGTTTTGTTTGTCCGCACAGTGTCGGGAGATTACAGACAAACTACACTCGTAGAAGGTCATATTAAGAGGTTTTCGGACGGGAGTTCGACTCTCCCCGGGTCCATAAATACGAAAGGCACGGATTTATCCGTGCCTTTCGTATTTCCTGAATCTCACGAGTGAACTCCTCAAATGCGCAAGGCGCATTTGGGAATTCGCGCAACGAGAACAAAAGGCGCATATAGACTTTGGCGCGAATTTGAGTTCAGACTCTCCTGAATTTTGATATAAACACGCCCGAAATTAAAAAACATGCTGCCTTTTTGCGCTTAATGTTAAAAAATATGAAATAATGATTGCAATTTTGAAAAAATTGCGCTATAATACTAATTGTAACCTAGTGCTTACAATGTTAAAGGAACACTATCATTATGAAAAAAGACTTGAAATCAAGACTGATAAACAGAACGATCAAAAAGCCGAATGCGTTCGTTATGACACTTGCTATGGGCGTACTTGGTGCTCTTAATAAAATGTATAAAGTAAAGTTCAGCTATGATTACGATCCTAAATCGCTCGACGGACAACCGACGATTTTGATTGCCTCACATTCGTCAAGGCTTGAATTTATTTATATGATGTATGGCTTTGGGCGCAAAGATATACATATGGTCTGCGGCTATCAGAACATAATCAAAAAAAGTCTTTATCACATATTTCTGTCGCTTGGCGTAATATCAAAATATTTGTATCAACCCGACATTATTTGTGTAAAGCAGATGATTAAGGTTTTAAAGCACAATGAGGCAATCGGACTTTTTCCGGAGGGTATTCAGTCGACCAGCGGAAGTACACACCCGATAAATCCCGCGACGGCGCAGTTCATAAAGCGCAGTAAGGCAAATATCGTGGTTGCTACGTCGAAGGGCGCATATCTGGCTACCAACCGCTACTCGTCTGACCGCAAAAAAGGACCGATAAGCGTAAGTTACAGTCTGCTCTTTACTCCCGAAATGCTCGATACGCTAAGTGAAGAGCAGATTTACGAGTCTATTTTGAAGGGAATAAGCTATAACGATTTTGAGTACAACAAGGTCGCGCGAAACAAATACGTGGGCAAAAAGCCAAACGCCTTTGGTATTGATAAGATACTCTATAAATGCCCCGACTGCAAGGAAGAATTTACTCTCGGCGTCGAGCATGATACTGTAAAATGCAAGAGCTGCGGTTTTAGCGTAAAAATAGACGAGTATTACGATTTTGCTGATATTAATGGCAAAAATTGTCCTGCCGATATAGATAAGTGGTATAAATGGCAGCGCAGATGTGTAACCGAGCAGGTGAAGGACGAAAATTTCGAAATGACGATAAGCGGAAGCCTGTGCACTCTGAAGCTCGACAAATTAAGAAAGGCTCCGAAGGACAGAGAGATTTTGTCGGTCGGCAGAGCAACTCTGACAAATCGCGGACTCGTTTTTAACGGAACGCTTGACGGGAAAAAGGTTGATTTTGACTTTGGCGCAAGATCTATCTATTCGCTCACCTTTTCCACACGGGGATATCTGGAATTCTATAACAACAACGACTATTATATGATAGTCCCCGACGAGAAAGACCGTTGCCTTATCAAGTGGACCTTGGCGTCCGAGGAAATACATAATCTTTACGACGAAAAGTGGCGGCTTGCCTGCGCGGACGCTTATGATTATGACAAAGGAGATAACACATGAGTAAATCGACAAATTTAGACGTAAAAGTAAAATTCGGGCTTAAAAGCTTTATTGCGGTCGTAGCAATACTGCTCGCGGTTCTCATTTTCGTTGGTATCCTTACTTTTATAATACCCGCCGGACGGTACACGATCTACACTACCGACGTTTCCAAAAAGGATCAACCGTTTTATGAGTATACGGACGACGAATCGCTTAATAAGCAGATAGTGATCGACTCCTTCCGTGAGCTTGCCGACGAGGAAAACTCTTCAAGACTTCCCGTGCTGTGTTGGTTTACCGCTCCGTTCGAGGCTTTGATATTTGGCAGTAACAGTTCAAATATGATAATGATAATTGCACTGTTGTTGGTGCTTGGCGGTACGTTCAAGGTGCTCGAAGAAAGCGGCGGACTTGTTTCGCTTGTCAGAGTGATCATGATGAGGCTTCGCGAAAAGCGTTTTGCCGTCATCTGGGCGGTCACCGCAGTAATTATGATATTGTCTGCAGTGTTCGGACTCCAAGAGCAGCTTCTTATTCTGTATCCCGTCTTTGCTATGCTTTGCATAGCTCTCAACTGGTCGCGCTTTACGGCTATATCCTTTGTTTTAATCGCTTCGGGCGTCGGATTTACGACCGCTCTTACCAATCCGCTTACAATAGGAACGGCGTCGATCGCCGCAGGAGTGAGCGTTGTTGACGGTCTGTGGTACAGATTTATCATCTTCTGTGTAATGTACGTCGTTACCTCGCTGTTTTTGACTTATCTCGCAAAAAGAGATGAAAAGCAGGCAAAGGAAAAGTTTGACGCGCAGGGATTTATAAACGTTTCCGAGGCGCAACACGCCGAGGACGTAAGCAAGTCCAAAATGATTATCACGCTGTTTTCGGTTGCACTTTTGTCGGTCATTATAACAACCTCGATAGCCGCGCTCAGATCGCTTGCTATGGTATTTATGGCAGTTGCATTTATCGTCGGTACGGTTGTTATAGGTAGAGTTCTGCTCGGCTCTTATAAGCGTCTTGGCAAAAGCTTCGTCGTGGGAGTAAAAGACGTTCTCCCCTCGATCGTGATCATTATGATCGCATTCGGAATTACTCATATCGCGCAGCAGGGAAACATACTACATACTATATTCTATTACTTTTATAATTCGGTAACGAACATTTCTCCGTATCTCGCGGTCGTTATTTTGTACGTATTCGTACTCATTATCGAATTTTTCATTCCGAGTGCTTCGGCAAAGGCGGTTCTGATTATACCGATGCTTACCCTTGCCCCTATCGAAGGAATAAGCAAGACGGTTATTATTCTGACCTATTTGTTTGCCGACGGATACACGAACGTTCTGTATCCCACCTGCGGAACGCTTCTCGTCGGACTCGGACTTGCAAACGTAAGCTTTGCGGAGTGGTTCAAAAAGACTATACTTTTCCAGCTTCTCCTGTTCGTTATCTCGCTTGCATTTTTGATGCTCGCGGTGTTTATAAAGCTTTAAATCTTTCGGTAAATAAAAAAGACGAAGAATTTTCACATTCTTCGTCTTTTCTTTTATTCAACTACAACCGACATCTCGGCAAAGTAAACGTCACCGGAGTTGGTACGAAGTCCTACGCCGTCGCCATCGTTCACAAAGGGGTTGATAGTGAACTCGATCTTACGGAATTCCTGTCCGTCAAGCCAACCTGTAAGCGTGAGGTTTTCTTTATCCCACTCGACTTTCAGCTCGTTGTACTTGCCGTAAGCGAAGATGGTCTTTACGGTGCCGCTTGTAATGGTGCACTCGTCCGGAATACCGTCGTCAAGAAGGTTACCGTTTTCGTCCTTCGGAACATTTTTAGTGTTTCCGGGGAGTCCGTACCAACCGTCGTTATTGTTGTAGTAGGTCTTTTCGAACTTAGTCTTACCGTAC
>JAZOSN010000037.1:0-15707 GCA_045657105.1 Eubacteriales bacterium | reverse complement strand
CCGAGGAACGCATGGAATACAGTTCCTGAGGTGTAGAGAGTCTGGAGCTCATCCTGAATATCAAGAGCATCGAAAATATCATCGGTAAAGCCTACGGGGAGATGCGAGGAGTTGGTGTAGTAGGGAGTAGCATCACCGCTTGAAGCAGTGATAATGTCGGGATAACGCTTTCTGTCGTGCTTAGCAAAACGGAAAGAGGTCGACTCTGCGGGAGTTGCTTCGAGGTTGTAGAGGTCGCCGTATTCCTCCTGATAGTCGGAAAGACGCTCGCGCATATGGTTGAGAACGTCACGGCTGAACTGCTGAACCGCCTCAGAGGTCATATCTGCTCTGAGCCACTTTGCATTAAGACCTGCCTCGTTCATACCGACAAGACCGATGGTCGAGAAGTGGTTGTTGAAGGTTCCGAGGTATCTCTTGGTGTAAGGATAAAGTCCGTTGTCAAGAAGCTTGGTGATAACCGTTCTCTTAGTTTTGAGCGAACGCGCGGAGATGTCCATAAGTCTGTCAAGACGCTTGTAGAAATCTGCCTCGTCCTCCGCGAGATATGCAATTCTCGGCATATTGATAGTAACTACGCCGACAGAACCGGTCGATTCGCCCGATCCGAAGAAACCGCCCGACTTTTTGCGGAGCTCACGAAGGTCAAGACGCAGACGGCAGCACATCGAACGAACGTCCGAGGGCTCCATGTCAGAGTTGATGTAGTTCGAGAAATAGGGAGTTCCGTATTTAGCGGTCATCTCAAAGAGAAGCTTGTTGTTTTCGGTTTCAGACCAGTCGAAATCTCTGGTGATCGAGTAGGTAGGAATAGGATACTGGAAGCCTCTGCCGTTAGCGTCGCCTTCGATCATTATCTCGATGAACGCCTTGTTGACCATATCCATCTCGGCTTTACAGTCCTTGTACTTGAAGTCGAGCTCTTTTCCGCCGACGATACAGTTAAGCTCTGCAAGGTCGTTCGGAACGGTCCAGTCGAGAGTGATGTTGGTAAAGGGCGACTGAGTTCCCCAACGGCTGGGAGTATTTACGCCGTAAACGAAGGACTGAATGCACTGCTTTACTTCCTTGTAGGAAAGGTTGTCTACCTTAACGAAGGGAGCGAGATATGTATCAAACGAGGAGAACGCCTGCGCGCCTGCCCATTCGTTCTGCATAATACCGAGGAAGTTTACCATCTGGTTGCAAAGGGTAGAGAGGTGAGCCGCAGGAGCAGAGGTGATCTTTCCTACGACGCCGCCAAGACCGTCGGTAATAAGCTGTTTGAGCGACCAACCTGCACAGTAACCTGTAAGCATGGAAAGGTCGTGAATGTGAATGTCACCGTTTCTGTGAGCGTTTGCGATCTCGTCGTCGTAAACCTCGGAGAGCCAGTAGTTAGCGGTAATAGCGCCCGAGTTCGAGAGGATAAGTCCTCCGACCGAGTAGGTGACGGTAGAGTTTTCCTTGACACGCCAGTCAAGTGCTTTGAGATACTGGTTTACAGTAGCCTTGTAGTCGAGCGCGGTGTTCTGAATTTCGCGGAGCTTTGCTCTCTGACGGCGGTAAAGAATATATGCCTTCGCAACGTCCGAGTATCCTGCCTGAACGAGAACAGACTCAACGCTGTCCTGAATGTCCTCGACCGCTACGATGTTGTTTTTGATCTTTGATTCGAAATCGGCAGTCACTTTAAGTGCAAGAAAGTCGATTATCTGGGGGTGGTACTGCTTTTCCTGAGCTTCAAAAGCCATCTTGATAGCATTTGAAATTTTGTCGAGCGAGAAATCGATTATTTTTCCATCTCTTTTTTGAACCTGATACATTTTTTTCTCCTTTTCATTAGTCATTTATGTTGATTGTTTTTTTATGAGTGTTTATATGCCGCGAAGCTCTGCGTCCGGCAGATACTTTTGTACCGCCCTTAGCATTTCGAGCATTTTTTCCTTTGGCAGACCGAGCGTGTCCTTCGAGATAAGATCTCCCGAATCAACGAAGCCCTGCAAAAAGTAGCGCTTTGCGCCGCTTATCCATTTTCCAATCGACTCGAAATCACACACATCGTGGAAATCCTTTACGACCGTCGTGCGGAATTCATAATCAATAGAAGATGAAAGTAAGATAGAAACGGTTTGCTCCACCTTGTCGAGAATGTCAATACCACCCGATGTTACAGCATATTTTTCGGGTGAGTTTTTGATGTCCACGGCAACGTAATCGACGAGTCCTTCATCGATAAGCGACTTTAAAAGTTGCGGATTTGTTCCGTTCGTGTCAAGCTTGACACAGTATCCGAGGGCTTTAAGCTTTGCAAGGAATTCGGGAAGGTCTTTTTGAAGCGTCGGTTCGCCTCCCGTGACGCAAATTCCGTCGAGAACGCCCACTCTTTTCTTTAAAAAAGAGAAGAGCTCGTCGTCGGTCACGTATCCTGCATCTTGTGGGTGGGTTACAAGTGATGCATTGTGGCAAAACGGGCAACGTAAGTTGCAACCTACCGTGAATACCGTACAGGCAACCTTGCCGGGATAATCGAGCAAGGTGAGTTTCTGCATTCCTCCGATATTCAAAGGCATCACCTCCATCAAAACAAGATATAGCGTCGTGCTCTTCAAGTATAAACTATATGTTGTAGTTTGTCAAGGGAAAATATTATTTATTTTGAAAAATGGGATTATGCACAAATTTTACTACCCAATATTTGTGCAATACGATTATTTCGTAACAAAAAGCGCTGGTAATATATAGAAAATATTGTTGAGTGATCAAGATTTCACAAAAAATCCCGACACAATATGTTGTGTCGGGATGAAAATTTTAATTTTTTAAAACGGCGTCTGTACAGAATGATTATAAAATTTTTCAAGCTGTCTTGAAGCAAAGCTCTTCAAGGTTTCCTGACAACGCTCGGTTTCGTAAATATAGCTCTCTCCGTGACCTGCTCCGTCAACGTATATAACCTCTTTTTCGCTCACGCAGGCGTCAAAGGCGCGCTCTGTCATTTCGCAGGGGACGTAGTCGTCTGCTCTGCCGTGAATAAAGAGAATAGGAATCCTGTTGTCTTTGAGAATATCGCAGGTCGAGATCCCATAAAAGGAGTATCCTGCAAGTCTTTTCGACATTGCGCTCATCGCAGGCATAATGATCTGAGGCGGTATGTGATAGGTCTTTTTTATAACGTGACCTATTATGTCGCTCGGAGATGTGAAGCCGCAGTCTGCGATTATGGCCATCAGATTTTCGGGGAGCTTTAAAGTGCTTGCCATAAGAACGGTGGAAGCACCCATGGAGAGTCCTGTGATAATAATAGGAAGATTTTTTCCGTAGCGCTCGCAAATAAGCTCGGACCAGACCTGACAGTCGTAACGTTCAAGCGCGCCGAAACCTATGTATTTACCCTCGCTTCTTCCGTGTGAGCGTTGATCGACTATCACAAGATTGAAACCGAGCGAGTAATAAAACTCGGTTGCAAGAGAAAAGTCGTTAGGACCACACGAGCGGTATCCGTGGAACATAATTATCGTTGCTTTCGGATTTTCCTGCTCGATAAGATCGGCGTAAAGGGTAAGTCCGTCGTGTGAAACGGCGGTAAGAGTCTTGTGCGGCATAGAGCTTAGCCAGTCTATTCCGCGGTGAATTTCTTCTTTGAAACGGCACCAAGCGGTATTTTCGTTTTTTTCGAGAATTTCAAGAGGTAGCTCGGGACGCCGCTTTATCGTTTTGTTCATCGCCCAGAGCGCGATAAGCGCGTAAATAATAATTACTAAAACAAGTACGCCGCATACGGCGGCAGGTACGGGAATAGATAATAAGGAATAAAAAATCATTTTAACGCCTTTATTTTTGCTTTTCTATTATGCCGATAACGTCATCGGTCAGATATTTCGAAGGATCAAGTCCGTATCTTATAAGCTCTCTTGCCGAGCTAGAAGAAATCCTCTCGTACTCGGGGCGAGAGAAGAGAATTAGAGTTTCAACGTCGGGATTTATGTCTTTTCCCACGTTGTGAAGATTTTTCTCGTATTCAAAATCGACCGCGCCGCGCGCACCCTTGACTATGAAATTTATTCCGTTTTCCTTAGCGTAGATGACTACCGGTTTGTCAGAGCAGTCGATCTTCACCTTCGGGAGCTCCTTGCAGACAGAGCTCAGCATTTCAAGGCGGATCTCCTCTGAAAACATATATTTTTTGCCACTGTTGCGGAAAATACAAACAGTAACCTCGTCAAAAAGCTCGCATGCGCGCTTTATAATGTCAAGATGACCGATCGTAGGCGGATCAAAGCTTCCTGTGATAAGGGCTTTTCTGTTGTTCATATCATTTTTCCTTTCAACTGCTTTTAATTTCTGAGAGCGTCGATCGCGCTCTTTCTGTCAGAGCTTCCGAATACCGAAGAGCCTGCAACGAGAACCGTTGCGCCCGCATCTGTGCAGAGCTTTGCGGTCTGCTCGTTTATACCGCCGTCAACCTCTATCTCAAAGGATAGACCGAGCGTAGATTTCAGAGAGGATAGCTCGGAAATTTTCTCGATAGCTATCGGCATAAATTTCTGTCCGCCAAATCCGGGCTCGACAGACATAACGAGAACGAGATCGCAATATTCAAGATACTCGCGTATCGCCTCGACCGGCGTTGCCGGCTTTATCGAAACACCCACCTTCAAGCCGAGCGCACGTATAGCTTTGAGCGTAGCTCCAAGATCCTCACAGGCTTCGGCGTGGACGGTGATGAGGTCGGCGCCTGCCTTTGCAAAGTCGTTTATATAGCGTATCGGCTCAGTTATCATAAGATGCACGTCGAAGAACATTTTGCTTGCCTTGCGCGCACTTGCTATTACGGGTATTCCAAAGGATATGTTCGGAACGAAAATTCCGTCCATAACGTCGAGATGGAGCATTTCCGCTCCTGCCTGCTCGACAGAGGCAATATCCAGACCGAGCTTTGTAAAATCAGATGCGAGAATAGAGGGTGATATTTTTGTCATTTTTAAAGAATCTCCTAAAAGATGTATTTACCGAGCAAATTTGATTTTAAAGTCGGACAAAACGAAGATTTGTCAGTCTGTACGAGCACCGGGTGGCGGTAACAGAAGAAATCAAATTCCATATTATGTATCAAGGGCAGACGAAAGCCGAATAAAAACAAAGATAAGGTAAAACCGTCCGGGCGATAGGAAGTGTAAAAACAGGGAAGTGAACGATATAGATACCTTGGATTGTCTTGCCTGATATACCTGAGCCCTCGCATAAAAGCGAGGGTTTGGGTACTATTTTCTTTCGAGAAGGCAGACGGCGTGAGCGGCGATAGCCTCGCCGTTGCCGGTAGCACCGAGTCCTTCCTCGGTCGTCGCCTTTATGCTTATACGGGAAATATCACATTCAAGCGTGTCTGCGATATTTTTCCTCATTTCATATATGTAGGGAAGGAGCTTCGGCTTTTGCGCTATGACGGTAACGTCGGCGTTTGAGAGCGAAAATCCTTCTTTTTCTATTATCTTTTTTACTTCGCCGAGAAGCAAAATACTGCTTATCCCTTTGTATTTCGGATCACTGTCGGGAAAATGCTTTCCAATATCTCCGAGAGCTGTCGCACCAAGAAGAGCGTCCATAAGGGCGTGCACGAGAACGTCGGCGTCGGAATGACCAAGCAGTCCTTTTTCATAGGGAATATCCACTCCGCCGAGTATAAGAGCTCTGTCCTCAACAAGACGGTGAAGATCGTATCCGTGTCCTATTCTGAAAATCATTTTTTATCTTCCTTCGCTATTCTGTCTTGAATTATTGCACCTGCAAGTAAAAGATCGTCGGGGTGAGTCACCTTGAAATTCGTGATACCGGTATCGACCGCCTTCACGAAAAAACCTGCGTTTTCTATAAGCGAAGCGTCGTCGGTCGCCTCAAAGCCCTTGTCCCTTGCATAGTAGGCGGCAGTGCGGTAAAGATCCTTCTCAAAGACCTGCGGAGTTTGCGCGAGCCATAGCCTTCCGCGCTCCGGTGCTTTTTCCTTTATCATTCCGGTTGTAGATACTATTTTCGGAGTATCTACCGCCTTTGCGGCAGCAATTGCCGCCTTCGAGTGATACGCGGCAGTTATAACTTTCTCGATGGCTTCGGGGGTAATCAGAGGACGTGCCGCATCGTGTATGGCAACGAATGCCGAACTGTCCGAGATTGCGTTGAAGCCGCAAAGAGCGGACTCCTGCCTCGTCTGACCGCCCGAAACTATTTTGATAGGCTTTGTAAAGGAATATTTTTTTATTACGTTTTCAAGCCTTGAAATATCATCTCTGCGCGAAACGACGACACACTCACGAACGAGCGGACAGGCATCAAACGCATTTAAAGAATATATTATCATTTCGATTTTGCAGATCGGCACGAGCTGCTTTGGAAGTGACTTGTCGCCGGAAAAACGGCTTCCGCTTCCGCCTGCAAGAATGACCGCACTGCACGAGCGACCGCAGAGAGTGCTCGAAAAGGCTTTGAGCTTTTCGGATATGCTCATCTTAAAAAACTCCTTGGTTAAGAAAAATATCGGGTAGATTTATTTTATTTCGTATCCGCCGTCAGAGATGGCAGAAAATCTGCTCTCAAAGAGAACCTTCGCCGCCTTTTTGAGGTAGAGAGGATCTGTGGATCCGGCGCTTTCACACGCGGAATGCATAGAAAGCTGAGCAAGACCTACGTCTGCACAGCATACCGGGAGCTGGTGCAGGGCTATGTTTCCGAGAGTGGATCCGCCCGGAAGATCGGCGCGGTTAGCATAGCTCTGACAGGGAACGCCTGCCTTGTCGCATATTTTCTTAACTATCGCATAAGATACAGCGTCGGTCGTGTATCTCTGAGAAGCGTTAGTCTTTATTACGACACCGCCGTTCATAAGAGGCGCATTCTGTGCATCAAAGAGCTCGGGGTGATTTGGGTGCTTCGCGTGAGCGTTGTCCGCCGAAAGCATAAACGACGATGCGAGCGCTGTGTAGTAGCTCTCCTCATCTCCGCCGAGAGAGAGAAATATCCTGCGAAGCGTTTCGGGAAGGAACGTAGAGAACGCGCCCTGACGCGAGGAGCTTCCCGTTTCTTCGTTGTCAAATATCGTGTATACCGCCACCGAGGAGCTCGGCTTTGCCTCGATAAATCCTTCGAGCAGAGCGTAGGCACATTCGAGATCGTCTATTCTCGGCGAGCAGAAGAATTCGTTTTCACTTCCGAGAAAAGTGCCCTTTTGACGGGTGTAAGCAAAGAGATCCGAGGAAATGATTTCCTTTTCGTCCACACACGCGTACTCTGCAATAAGAGCGGCTAAACTCTTTGATGAGCTTTCCGAGTAGAGCGGAAGAAAATCAACCGTGAGTGAGGGCTTTTCTATGTTAGCAAGGTGCGGCGGAACGCTCGGTATTATCAGAAGATCTCGGTCGATATTTACGTTTTTGGAGATAAGAGCTCCGTTTTCGCATACGACTACTCGTCCTGCTACCGAAAGCGGACGGTCGTACCAGCTTTGAAGAATCGAGCCGCCGTATCTTTCTACTGCAAGCTTTGTGTACTTTCCGAAAGCGTCGACCTCGCAGGAGGGCTTTAATTTAAAAGCAGGGGAGTCACCGTGAACCGCGCCTATCGAGAACGAGATCGAAGAAATATCCTCGGGAAGAATAAATGCAATAAGCGAAGATCCGCCGCGCGTGAGAAAATACTTTCCGCCTGAGCGAAGATCAAAACGCTTTGACGCGTCAAGACGGACAAATCCCGAACCTTCGAGAATTTCCGCGGCGTTTTCCACACAGTGAAACGCGGTAGGAGTGCGATCGATGAATTCTATAAGCTTTTTCGTAAAATCAAGACTTGCTTTCATAAAAATATACCTCGAAACAACTTGCTTTAATCTATAATACTAAGCATATCACAAAATACTGAAAATATCAAGAATAACTTGGTAAAAAATATAATTTTTTGCATTTGTGGGCATCAGTTAACAAAAAATTTCATATTTTGCTATCTTTTTGTTTCAAATAACAATTGAAAAAAGGAGAGTTTGTTGCTATAATGTAACTGGAAAGAAACCGTAAAATGTAAAACCGACGGTAATGCCGTCTGTTTGAGTCGAAAAAATAACGTAAAAAACTCTCGGAGATGATAATAGTGAAAAAGGTATTTTTAATTTTGCTTCTGATAGCGGCGCTCCTTTCTTTTATGACTGCTTGTAGGACGCCCGACGATAATAGCGGAACCGTGGATCCCGATCAGAACACGGATACTACGCCCGATGAAATAAAGGAAGGTATTGCTTTTGATATTACGGGCGATATAACCGTAGACGTCGGCAAGACGCTCGCTCTCAAAATAAAGAACCTCGCAACGGGAATGCAGACCTCTAATTTGCTTTGGAGCTCGGATAATGAGGCGGTTGCTACCGTAAATACGAGCGGACTCCTTACAGGTGTGTCGCAGGGAAGTGCAAACATAACGGCGACCACCCTTGACGGAAAGCATACCGTAAGCGCACAGGTAAGCGTAGTGCTCAGACTTTCGGGTGTCAAGCTCAGTTACGAGGATTACGATCTTGAAATAGGAGATAGCGTTCAGATAGTTGCATCTCCCGTTCCCGAAAACTTCGTGGGAGCGACTTATACTTGGATCTCGGGTGCTCCTTCTGTTGCAAGCGTTGACGAAAACGGACTTGTAACCGCACATTCGCTTGGAAATACGAGTATAATGGTAAGCGCGGAGCCGGGCGGACATACGGCGATATGCAGTATAACCGTCGGAAAATATGCAGACTCGATAACACTTACTCCCGAGGAGCTCACAATAAACAGAGATGTGTCCATGCAGCTCGAATTCAGTATGCTTCCTGCGGACGCTACTAGCAGACCGCGCTGGAAATCGTCTGACGAAAGCGTTGCTATCGTAAATTCAGGCGGGGTTATCACCGCACTTTCCTGCGGAGAAACTACGATAATCGTTACCACCACTAACGGCCTTAGCGCCTCCTGTAAGGTGACCGTAATTTCGGCACTCACGGGATTTGAGTTCGTCGAAGAATCGATAACCGTTTCCAAGGGAAGCCGAACAGATCCCAATATAATCTATTTCCCCGAGGACGCTACCAATAAAAATATAATCTGGTCCTCGTCCAATGATAAGGTTGCAAAGATAGTTGGCGGAAAGATCGTTGCACTCAAAAACGGCACCGTAACTCTCACTGCCGAGTCTGAGGACGGCGGATATATAAATACGCTCACAGTCACGGTAAATAATCCTCTCATTTCGATCGAATTCGAGGGAGAAAAGGACGCCGAAACGGGTAAATATCCTACCTTGCAGATGCAGTGCACGGATACCTTGAAGCTCTCGCCGATCATCACCCCCGCAGATGCGGACGAGATTCCTTATTTCGAGTGGACTTCGAGTAACGTAAATGTAGCGAACGTTTCTTCAAGCGGCGTTATTACCGCACATACCGTAGGAACGACAACGATAACGGTAACGGCTCCCAACGGAGTTACCGCATCGTTCGACCTTGAAGTTACAAAGAAAATATACCCGGTAGAAGAGTTCTACACTCTCTCGGGTACATACTATATGAACCGGGGCGACCTGCTTGCGCTTAAATTCGTATACCTTCCTTCCGAGTCCGAAGAGGACGCGGTAATAATTCGCGCCGTTTCTTCGAATGCAGAGGTTGCCATCTGGAACTTCGAGCACGGTATGATAATCGCACAGGGACTCGGCGAATGCGAAATAGAGTTCTTTATTGCAAACTTTAACGGTACTACCGTAAGCCATAAGGTTACTGTTTACGTCGTTGCGGACGGCACGTCCTACGACGATGAATATAAGTCTGAAACACACGATCTGCGCGACAGCTTCGAGCAGAAGATGAAGGATCTCAAAAATAAGCTTGCATCGCTTGAAAAGAGAGTCAGCGAGCTCGTAAGCGAGATCGAAAGACTCAGAGCACTTGTAAATGACGGCGGCGCGTCTACTGTCAATACCGATGAAAATAATCAGGGCACGGGTTCGGAAAATAACGGCGGAACAGGCACTGAAAACGGCGGCGATACAGTAACTCCGCCTGCGCCCGATCCTAACGCCGAGCTACTTAAACAGTATGAAAACGAGCTCGTCAGCGTGAAGCTTGAAATTGCTGCTACCGAGTCCGAGATAGAGGACTGCAAGGCTAAATTCGAGCAGGACGAGGACGGACTTGCAGAAAAATACTCCTGTGTCAAGGAAAATATCACCTACGATCCCGAAAACGACAGATACCCCGACGAAAACTTTGTAAAGGTTTCGGATTATACGGATATCATCGGCACTGATCTGAAATATGCAGGCACCGATAACGAAACGGGTAAGAAGATATACGATTTCGATGATGCTTATCTCCGTTACGGAACGCTTAAAAAGCTTGTTGAAGTAGCAAACTTTTTCGCGACGATGGACGACGGAAGATGCCGTATAGTTATAGTAGATGCATACAGACCGATCGCCGCACAGGACGTTATCTGGGATCTGCTCGGTACTACCGACAGAGCCTACGGGGATTTCAGTAGAGGAAACGCGGTCTGTGTGATGCTCGTAGGTCTTGACGGAACACCGCTTGAAAATCTCGACGCGTATATGAATCTTTTTGCAAGCCAGATGGCAAGTAAGGGATTTTTGGCGCTTGATAGCGATTGGTGCTTCGTTGACAGTGATAGCTACGAGCTTGAAAGAGATCTGCTTTGCGATAAAGTAATAGTTACACCGCCTAATGCGGAGATCATACTTTCTTATCCCGACGAAGCATTTTTAAGCGGTGATCAGTATACCCATTTCAGCGATGAAGCGGCTCAGAACACCGAATGGGATCTCCTTTTTGAAACGAACGTAACAGTAAGTGATTTCAAGCTTCTTGCTATTGACGATACCGACGGAATTTTCGTTGAAGGCGTGCTCTTCACGCTCGAAGAGCTTACGAGCGATATGCCGCTCGTTGTATCCACCTATATAAACGACGCTACGGTAAACCGCGCAATATCCTATACCGACTCGGACGGACAGACAAAGAGCTTTCTCATAAGATTCTCTGCACTTGACGGATCGGTTTCTCTCGAACAGTTTGAGGCATAAAAAAATAGCCCGTCTGCATTTGGCTGACGGGCGTTTTTTTTAAATCAGATAACCCACTTGCGAATATAATCAAGATCGGCGTTGATCTTGTCAAGCCCCTCGCAGCCCTCGTGGATCTCGGGAGATTCGAGGGTAATGGACCCACTGTATTTCCCGGAAATAATAGGCATTATCCTGTCAAATCCGACGAGTCCCTTGCCGAGATGCGGTATCGGTCGAAGCGACGAAAAATCGTGTGCGGGTCCTATGTAATCCGAAAAGTGCATATGCGCTATTTTGCCGCCGGATAGCCAATCGCAGGACAAAAATTTATCGGTCTGCTCGTGGAAGGCTCCGAAACGTGTGTCAAAAATAAACCTGACGTCAGGATATTTTTCCTCGATCTGAGAAAGCCTTGTAAACGGATCTCCAAGTGTGCAGGGTACGTTTTCAATAAGCAGCTCGACCGAGCTTTTGTCGGCTATCTCGCATAGATAGGGAAGCGTCGAGAGATTGTTTTCAAATCGGGTGTCAGAGCTCGGTGCGCTCCATAAATGGAATACTATCTTTTGAGCTCCGAGCGTTTGGGCGACCTTGCAGTTTGCCTCGAAATCTGAAAAGGCTTTTTTGAGGACCTCGGTGTCCGTTTCGGATAAAAAGCCGCCAATGTCCTTTTCCGCGTGAACGACGGCGATCTTTGCGCCTGCGCGTTCGATCTCACGGCAAAGCTCGGGGATGAGAGCGTAATAAGCCTTTACCATCATAAGCTCAAAGCCGTCTGCTCGGATATTTTTGTGATTTTCGGTGAAAAGTCTGTAATTAAAATTGTTTATCCTGCCGACTATCGTGCCGGTAGAACAGTATATTTTGTTGTTCATAATATCTACCTCGAATGTTATTTTAGCAAAAAAGAAAATGTATGTCAATCTTTTTTGCCGTCTGTGAGCGAAAAAAATCAAAAAAACGCGTTTTAAGCCCGATAAGCTCTTGAAAAATCAGAATATGTGTAGTATAATATATTATTAAAATAGGTAGGTGTTAAATAAATCTCAAAACGGAGGTTCTGAAATGGATAAAATACTTCAAATGCTCGAATCCGATGCTCGCCTTACGAGTGAGCAGATCGCCACTATGCTTAAAAAAGAAGAGGGCGATATAAAAAATGCAATAAAGGAATATGAGAAAAACGGCGTTATCGTAGGTTATCAGGCACTGGTTGACTGGGATAAGACCGATAGAGAGTACGTGAGTGCGGTTATCGAGATAAAGGTCGTTCCTCAGCGCGATCGCGGCTTTGATAAGATCGCAGAGAAGATATATCGCTACGACGAGGTAAAAAGCCTGTATCTTATGTCGGGAAGCTACGATCTTCAAGTCATCATCGAGGGCAGAACTCTTAAAGAGGTCGCGCAGTTCGTTGCTATGAAGCTCGCTCCCCTCGAATACGTCACGTCTACGGCAACTCACTTCGTGCTTCGTAAATATAAGGACAAGGGCGTTATCTATGAGGCTCCCGAGGTCGATGAGAGAGGTAACTGCGAGATATGATGGATTACGGCAAAGTGCTTTCCTCTAAGGCATGCTCGCTGAGTCCGTCCGGAATAAGAAAATTTTTCGATATTCTTGATGAGATGAAGGACGTCGTTTCGCTCACGGTCGGTCAACCGGATTTTGTAACTCCGTGGCATATACGCGAGGCGGCTATCGAGAGCCTTGAAAAGGGAAGGACATATTATACGTCAAATGCGGGACTTACCCCTCTTCGCGAGGAAATATCCGCATATATGAAAAGAAGATTTGATCTTTCGTATAGCGCGAAAGACGAAATACTCGTCAGTGTCGGCGGAAGTGAGGCTATCGACCTTGCTATTCGCGCCTGCGTGAACGACGGCGACGAGGTAATAATTCCTCAACCCTCGTTTGTCTGCTACGGACCTATAACCACGATGGCAGGCGGAGTGCCGGTAGCTATACCGCTTAAAGCTCAGAATCAGTTCAAGCTCACCGCACAGGAGCTTCGTGATGCTATAACTCCGAAAACCAAGATGCTCGTTCTTCCGTTCCCGAACAATCCCACGGGCGCGATAATGAACAAGGCAGAGCTTGAAGAGATCGCAGAGGTGCTTCGCGGCACGAACATTCTCGTTCTCTCGGACGAAATATATGCAGAGCTTACTTATACGGGTAAACATACCTCGATAGCTTCTCTTGAAGGTATGAGAGAGCGTACGATAATCGCAAGCGGATTTTCCAAGGCTTACGCTATGACAGGTTGGCGACTCGGATACACTCTTGCACCGAAAGAGATAACCGCTCAGATGTTCAAAATACATCAGTACGCGATAATGTGTGCGCCGACTATCAGTCAGTTTGCCGCTATTGAGGCGCTGAGTGCAGGAGATGGCGATATCGAATATATGAAAGAAGAGTACGATAAGCGAAGACTCTTTATAACAAAGGGACTAAAAGATGCAGGTCTTGACTGCTTCACTCCCGAGGGCGCTTTCTACGTTTTCGCAAACGTCGGAGGCTTTGGGCTTAGTAGCGAGGAGTTCTGCACAAGACTGCTTTACGAGGCGGGAGTTGCAATAGTTCCCGGAACCGCTTTCGGAGAATGTGGAGAGGGCTTTGCACGTATTTCGTACGCTTACTCTGTAAATCATATTTCGATAGCGCTTGAAAAAATCGCAGAATTCGTAAAAAAGCTTAAAAATACTTAAAAATAATATATAAATGCGAGAAAGGCAAGAATAATTATGGCAGGATTTCCCACAGACATCGAAATTGCTCAGAACGCGAGCCTTAAAGATATAACCGAGATAGCTTCAAATCTCGGAATTGAGCCCTGTGAGCTCGAGCTCTACGGAAGATATAAGGCAAAGATAAACGATGCTTTTATTAAAAGAAATGCCGATAGACAAAACGGTAAGCTTATTCTCGTCACCGCGATAAACCCTACTCCGGCAGGAGAGGGAAAGACCACGATGACGGTAGGTCTTGGTCAGGCTATGAAAAAAATCGGCAAGAATGCGATAATCGCGCTCCGCGAGCCCTCGCTCGGACCGGTGTTCGGTGTTAAAGGCGGCGCGGCAGGCGGCGGATATTCGCAGGTCCTTCCCATGGAGGATATAAACCTTCATTTTACGGGAGATTTCCACGCGATCACTGCGGCGAATAACCTTTTGTGTGCCGTTATAGATAACCATATCCAGCAGGGAAATAAGCTCGGTATCGATCAGAGAAGAGTTCTTTTCGGACGTGTTACCGATACAAATGACCGCGCACTGCGAAATATAGTTATCGGTATGGGTAAGAAGACCGACGGAGTTCCGAGAGAAGATCATTTTATGATAACCGTCGCAAGTGAGGTAATGGCGATACTTTGCCTTTCTGAGTCTGTATCCGATCTGAAAGAAAGACTTGGCAATATCCTCGTTGCATATACCTATGATAATAAGCCGGTGTACTGCCGCGACCTTCAGGTTGCAGGCGCTATGACCGCACTTCTTAAAGATGCACTTAAACCCAATCTCGTACAGACTACCGAGAACACTCCTGCGCTTATTCACGGCGGACCTTTTGCCAACATTGCTCACGGTTGTAATTCGGTAAGAGCGACCAAGCTCGCACTCAAACTCGCAGATTATGCGATAACCGAGGCGGGATTTGGCGCAGATCTCGGAGCAGAAAAGTTCCTCGATATTAAATGCCGCGCGGCAGGACTCACTCCCTCTGCGGTGGTTATCGTGGCTACGATACGTGCGCTCAAATATAACGGCGGAGTTCCCAAGACCTCTCTTAAAGAAGAGAACGTCGAGGCACTCAGAAAGGGAATCTGTAACCTCGAAAAGCATATCGAAAATATTCAGGGATTCGGACTTCCCGTTGTCGTTGCAATAAATAAGTTCGATACCGATACCGATGCCGAGATTGCAGTAGTAAAAGAGATCTGCGATAAGAAGGGCGTCGAGGTATCGCTTGCAGAGGTATTTGCTAAGGGCGGAGAAGGCGGAATAGACCTTGCGCATAAGGTAGTTGCCGCTTGTGAAAAGCCTTCGGAGTTCAGATTTACCTATCCCGACGAGATGTCGATAAAGGATAAAATTAACGCCGTAGCAACCAAAATTTACGGCGCGAGCGGCGTAAAATACGATGCGGCGGCATCTAAGGCTATTTCTGATATTGAGGCGCTCGGTGAGGAGTATTCACGCTATCCGATCTGTGTTGCAAAAACACAGTATTCGCTCTCGGACGATATGACAAAGCTCGGCAGACCTGAGAATTTTGAGATCACGATCCGTGACGTCAAGCTGTCGGCAGGAGCTAAGTTCGTCGTCGTTCTCACGGGCGCAATACTTACGATGCCCGGACTTCCCGCAGATCCCGCGGCGTATCATATCGACGTTGATGACGACGGAAATATAACGGGACTTTTCTGATATGAAAAGAGAGCTTTTATATGAATTTTCGTCGGAAAGTGTCGAAAAAACCGAAGAAATAGGCGCGCTTCTTGCAAAAGAACTCGGAAAAAGCGACTTCGTTGCGCTTGTCGGAGATCTCGGAGCAGGCAAGACCGCGTTTGTAAGAGGTATGGCTTCGGTCATAACTCCGGGCGCGCCCGTTTGCAGTCCGACTTATGC
>JAZOSN010000036.1:0-12596 GCA_045657105.1 Eubacteriales bacterium | reverse complement strand
GTTATAATAAAATCGTAATATGTTTTTTGGAGTTATTTATGGATTTTTCATCTGTTGCGGCAATTTCGACGCCGTACGGGCGCGGAGCCATCGCGGTAATACGTATATCCGGCGAGGGTGCGCTTGATATTTTAGAAAAGGTATTCATTCCGTCAAGCGGCAAAAGGCTCTCGGATTACAGGGCATCTCAGCTTATCCGCGGAGATATAGTTTCGCTCGGACGCTCTGTTGACGACGGTATGGCGGTATTTTTCAAGGCACCGAACTCTTACACGGGTGAAGACTCTGCCGAGATCTACTGTCACGGCGGAATTCTCGTCAGTGAAGAGGTGCTCAGAGCCGTCTTTGCCGCAGGTGCTCTGCCTGCCCCCGCAGGAGAGTTCACAAGGCGCGCGTTTATAAACGGAAAGCTCTCACTGAGCGAAGCCGAGGCGGTCATAAACACCATAGACGCCGAAACGAAGGACAAGCTCGATCTTGCACGCTCGCACAGAAAAGGCGTGCTTTCGAGAAGGATAGACTCTATATATTCTTCTCTGCTCGCTCTCGTATCGTCGGCTTACGTTTTTGCAGATTATCCCGACGAGGACCTCACCGACGTATCGCCTGAGGAGATGAAGGAAAAGCTCCTTGTAATACTTGAAGATATAAAAGATCTTGCCGCGACCTACAAGGCAGGTCAGGCGATAAACGAGGGAATATATACAGTTCTCGCAGGACGCCCTAATACCGGAAAATCCTCGCTTCTCAACCTTCTTCTCGGAAGCGAGCGCGCAATAGTCAGCAGTGTAGCCGGAACGACGAGAGATTCGATTGAGGAAACCGTCGCGCTCGGACGCATTATGCTCCGCCTTTGCGACACCGCAGGAATACGCGAAGGCTCTGACGAAATCGAAAAGCTCGGCATCGAGCGCAGCATATCGGCTCTTGAAAGGGCGGGACTCGTTATCGCGGTATTCGATGGCTCGTGTGAGGCTACCGACGAAGACAGACGGGTCTGCGATATACTCTCAAAGCTCTCCTGCCCAAAGATAGCTCTTATAAACAAATCCGACCTTGAAGGAAGGCTTGAGATCGACACATCGTTTTTCGACAAGACTATCTCGATGAGTGCAAAATATGCCGAAAGCTCCGAGTTTTTGGCAAAAGAGATAGAGTCGCTCTTTATCGAGGGCGAGATAGACTACGACAGTGACGCCATCGTTTCGTCGGCGCGTCAGAGAGCATCTCTCGACCGTGCGGCAGAGGCAGTAGAGAGCGCGATGAACGCGCTTTCGGCAGGTCACACTCCCGATGTGGCAGGGCTTGACATCGAGGACGCGATGGGAGCACTCGGAGAGATCGACGGACGCGCGGTATCCGAGGACATCGTAAAAGATATTTTCGGACGCTTCTGTGTCGGAAAATAAAATTTTTATTAAATCCCGCAAGGCAGTGATAGCCAAAATCACCGAAAGGAAAAAACTATGCTTGATCTTAAAACTACCGAGAAAAATTTTCTCGTTCCGCACATAAAAGAGGGCGGCGTTGCCGTCGATTTCACAATGGGAAACGGACACGACACGCTCTGGCTCTCGAAGGCAGTCGGCGCGAGCGGCAAGGTCTACGCCTTTGACGTTCAGCAGGCGGCGCTCGACAGTACGCGCGCTCTTCTCGAAAGCGAGGGCGCACCCGAAAACTACACGCTTATCCTCGACTCGCATCACAACAGCGAAAAATACGTAACAGAAAAGATGTGCGTCGGAATGTTCAACCTCGGTTGGCTTCCCGGAAGCGACAAAACGGTCAGAACACATTTCGAAACGACTCTGCCTGCAATCGAAGCGGCGATACGTCTGCTTGACGACGACGGCGCGCTTCTTATCGCGGTCTATCCCGGTCACGCCGAGGGTGCCGAGGAAGGCGTTATGATAGGAGATATTCTCGCAAAGCTTGACCGCAGAAGCTACTGCGCCGCGCGATTTAATCTTATGAATTCCCCGACGTCGCCGTATTTTTATCTTGTAGAGAAGAAATGACCAAGGGCTTTGCCCTTGGAACCCACTTAGGAACTTTTTAAAAAAAGTTCCTAAGAACCTCAAAAACTTTAATAAAAACCGCAGGAAATCAAAATCCTGCGGTCTTGTTCGCTCTCGCTTATAGCCTTCTCCAGCGGAGAAGGTGGCAGCCGTAGGCTGACGGATGAGGAGATCACTCTTCGTTCAATCTCGCCACTTCAAATCAAGCGCCGACAATCCGAGATGTTTCAAAATATCTTCACACACAACGTTGAATCTTGTATTTATATCCGCATTTTTATATCTGAGAACGGTAATTCCGAGTTTATGCAGATCGGCGTCCCTTTTTCTGTCATTTTCTTTGTTCTCGGTTATACCGTGCTGGCGTCCGTCTATTTCAATGACGATTCTGTTACTTGCAATAAAAAAATCAACGATGTAATTGCCTATGTTTTTCTGCCTATTTACAGTCACAGGAAGTTTTTTTAGAAAATCATACCAAAGATGCTTTTCTTCGTCGGTCATATTGCGCCGTAAGTTTTGAGCTCGAGATACAAGTTTTGGGTTGTATTTATATATCATATGCTCTCCTCATCCGTCACGCTTCGCGTGCCACCTTCCCCGCTGGGGAAGGCCTTTTGTTAGGCTTTAACTCAAAAACAAGTAATCAATAAATTTCGCCTATTATAAAAAAGCTCCTATATTTTCTCATTTTCTATACGCGTTATAAGCATAAAACCTTCCGTCAAGCTCGAAGCCGAGCGACTCGGCTATGCGGCGCGAGCCCTCGTTATACCTACTGCAACAGTAGGCTACGCTATATCCGTTTTCAAGAAGAAATTTGGCAAGGGCGGCGGTGTTTGATCGTGCATAGCCGCGTCTGCGATGTTCAGGCGCGGTTTCGACCGTTATTTCGAGCATTTTCTGCCCCTGTCCGTACTCGTTCACACACGCCATCGACACTATTTTTGAGTCCGAAACGGTCGCGAACATCGGAATATTTTTTTCAAGGTTTTCCTTCACGTCAAGAGTCGTGAGATTTTCCAGACCATCGCGCTCTATCTTCACACTTGACGGCAAAATCGCCGAAACATCAAGATTTTCTGCATTTCTCAGTGAAAACGAGTGGTACCAGCGCAGTCTTTCGTGCGCCTCGCCCTCATATCCGTGAGAAAGAGCGTATTTTTCAAGCTCCTCATTCAGAGCGGTAAGCGCTTCGTCGGAAAATATATCCTTGCCGTACTTTTTCACGTATCTCTTTGCAAGTCGCCTGATGCCCGAATAGACCTCAATCTCGAGATCGTCGCCATAGCTTTCGACGAGAAAAGGGACTATCATAGGATAGTCCGCTTTAAATATTCTCTTTTCCTTTTCTACCGAAAACGAAATTTTCATATTATTTTGTTACCGTAACCTTTTTGAGGTTTCTCGAAACGTCGGGATCAAGACGTCTGAGTGTGCAGAGCTTCTCCGAGAACATCTGCGCGAAGATCGCGAGCACGAATACCGAGGTAAACTCGTTTTTCGTCGCAGGAATCAGGCAGGAAAAGGCGTACTTATCGGCAATTTCCTTATTATCGGTGACAACGAGAGGATCGACCTCCATACCCGTAAGTCTATCGATGACCGCAAGATTATCGCTGAGTCCTCTTCCGGCGGGAGCATAAACGATGATCGGCGTTCCCTTTTCAACCTGAGCGAACGGTCCGTGATAGAAATCGGATACCGAGTATCCCTTCATTCTGATAAAACAGGTTTCCTGAACTTTAAGCGAGGCTTCAAGCGCGATAGGATAGGACATTCCGCGGCTGAGAATAAATCCGTCGCGTGCATATATGTATCTCTGCGCGATATTTTCGATCTTTTTATCGAGCATTTTTACAGTCTTTTCGAGAACCGACGGAAGCTTTCTGAACGATTTTAAAAGCTGTGCATCGTCAAACCAATAAGCCGCAAGCAGACAGATAAGTCCGATCTCGGCAACGAAGGTCTTGGTCGCCGCAAGAGCGTACTCCTCGCCCGCCGCGCAGTCGAGATGGAAGTCTGCCGCCTTTGCCATTTTACTGTCCGCGTGGTTGGTAATTGCCGCAACGGTTGCTCCGCATTTTTTAGCGGCGTTCATAACCGAAAGAACGTCCTCTGCCGCACCCGACTGAGAAACGCCGATCACAAGATCGTCACTCGAAAACTGAGGCTCAGCCCCGTAAACGGTGAGAGCGGACGGCACTGCAAGACCTGCTACCTTTCCGCCGAGAACGGTCATAAGATACTGTCCGTAGATCGAAGCGTGGTCGGACGTTCCGCGCGCCGCGAAGGTCACGTGTCTGACTCCCTTTGCTTTAAGCTCACCCACGAGCGCAGTAAGAGTTTCCTTGTTGACCTTTTCAAGTTCTGCAATAACCCTCGGATTTTCTAAAATCTCGCTATGCATTTTCGTTTCTGCCACTTTAATTTTCTCCCTATATTCAGAATGATATTATTCCAAGATGCTCCAAAAGTATTTTAAGTCCCATAAGACAAAGAATGATACCGCCTGCAAGCTCCGCCCATTTTTTATATTTTGAGCCGAATTTGTTTCCTATTACAACTCCCACAAAGGAGAGTGCAAAGGTGATAACTCCGATAATCGATACCGCGCCCACAATTCCTATACTCGGCGCAATAAGCGCAAAGGTGATACCGACCGCAAGCGCGTCTATACTCGTTGCTATCGCGAGCACAAAAAGCTCACCTATACTGAATTTATCGCACTGACACTGCTCTTCCTTTTCCTTTTCAAAGGCTTCGACTATCATTTTTCCGCCGATAAATCCAAGAAGAACGAATGCTATCCAGTGATCGAACGAAACTATATATTCTTCAAACTGTACGCCGAGCATCCAACCGATAAACGGCATAAGCGCCTGAAAAACGCCGAAAAAGAGTGCTATTAAAAGTCCTCTTTTATAGTTTATTTTGATCATACCGAGCCCTTTACAAACGGCAACGGCAAAAGCGTCCATTGAAAGACTGACTGCAACGAGAAGAAGCTCTGCAATACCCATATTTTTCTCCAAAATTATATTTTTACAGAAGTATATTTTTCCACAAGTTCGGGAAGATATTCATATCTGCGCTTATACGGCTTGCTTCCGAAAAGCGTCAGAAGCTCTCTCGGCGAAACAAGCTTTGCCGCACTTACCTCTTCCCTTTGAAGAGTCATATCCGAAAGCTCGAAATTTTTACGGAACACCCATACATCGCATATCGCGCAGGCTCCTTGCGGATAATTTCGCTTGTATCTTTTGAAAAGCTCTCCGTCGCTCGGATCAAGCGTCAGACCGAGCTCCTCCGAAACCTCGCGCACTGCGGCGCCTATCGAGCTATCGCCCGCAAGAGCGCAACCGCCGGTACATTCCCATTTTCCCGCGAATATCTTTCCCTTCTGTCGTCTGGAAATGATAAACTCGCCTTTATCGTTGATTATCCACGCAAAAACGACGAGGTGATACTCACCTTTACCAAGATCGTGCTTGCCTCTTTCGGCAACTCGGTCGGGAATAATATTGCCGTCTGCATCATAAACGTCCCAGATTTCTGTCATTGTGGCGCCCCGATCGCACGGTCGGTCCTTTCTGAAAAATACTATCTTGGATTATATCACTACTTGCACAATTTGTCAATCTTATTATCGATATTTTTCGCACACCATAAAAAAATTCCCCGAAAAATCGGGGAATTTTTTTATTTATTTTTTATTTCTTTTTCTTTGCGATAACAACAATAACTACCGCAATAACTGCTACTGCCGCAACTGCAACTACGATCCAGATGATCGAGTTGTTCTTGCCGTCGTCCTTCTTACCGTCGTCGGTTGCACCGTTGTCGGTATTGTCGCCGGTGTTGTCGCCACCTTCATTTCCGGTGTTATCTCCGCCCTGGTTGCCGGTGTTGTCGTCATCTTCACCGTCAACGTCTACCTCTGCGCTGAGAGTTCCGAAAATGTGGTTGTCAACCGAAGCAGTGATGACTCCGTCGCTCTCGCCGGTAACGGTATAGTTTATAGTATAGGTTCCGTCCTCGTTGAGAACCGCGTCGCCGCTCTGCTCGATGCCTGCGCCGCTTACGGTGATCTTGTTACCCGAGTTGATAACCGATCCTTCGGGGAAGGTCTTAACTACGAGGCTTCCGTTTGCGGGAGTGCCTACGATTTCAAGGTCCATAGCCTCAACCTGATTGTTGATAGCGTAGACGGTAACCTCCATATCCTTATCGGTACGGATACCGTAGAATCCGCCGCCGAAGGGCTGAGAGTCAACAAACGAGCCGACCGAGGCGTTGATTGCACTCGAATCGATAACCGCACTGTCTTTGCCTATATTGAAGCTTGCTACGATATTGTTAAGATCGCTTATAGTCGTGTTGCTTCCGTAGAACCAGTTGCAAGGCGTTGCAATTACATTTGCCGCGAACTTATATCCGGTAATTCTGCCTGCGATATACGATTCCGCGAGAGTCTTCTTTTCCGCATTGGTTTCTGCATTGAAGATCTCGTCCGTTACACATGCGCCGTCAGAGAGAGTCCATCTGAACTGGTTGGTGCTTCTGAGCTGGAGCATATAGTAAGCTATCTTGGTTCCTTCCCACATCGAAGCGCCGTCGTCTTTAAGACCTACAAGGATACCGCCTTGGCTGGACGCGGTTACGGGGAAGGTGGTCTTTATCGATCCGTCGGTTATCTCGCGGTTAGCGAAATATGCGAGAACCTGAGTTCCCTTTGCATTAAGGGTGTAGGTGTTTGCATCGTAGGTGACTTCGCCCACAACGGTTTTGAGCTCAAGTCCGCCCTCGATAACGATCTTATCGGCAGTAACTCCGCTGTTTGCCGCGCCCGCATATGCGAGCTGTGCGCCGCTGAGAGTAATATCCTTATGGTCAAGAACTGCAACGTCATTGATCCATACTCTTACGTTTCCGTTGATAGCGAATGCTACGGAGAGCTCTACCGTGCTTGCCGCCTTTGCAGCTGCCCAAGCGTCAGCACCGAGCTTGTCGGCAATCTTTGCACTGCCGAGTGCGGTCCATGCGCCTGCCTTCCACTCTCCGATGTTTACGTTATCGCCCGAGATGTAAGCATAGAACGCGTTTGCGCCTGCTTCCTTTACGGTTTTGCCCGCCTCGAGTCCGGTAGCACCGAATACGATGCCCGCATCATCGGAGAGAGCAGATGTGTTTACGTTTACGCTGACCTTGCCTTCGTAAAGGGAAGCTTCAGAGATAACGAGGTTTTCGCCGTCGTTCGCAGCGAAAGCACAGGGTGCGGCACACATAACGAGTACGAGCACCAGAATAAGGCTTGCTAATCTTTTCATAATACATTCCTCCATATAAGCCGAATTTTTCAAAAGTGAACTTCATTTTTTCCACTTTCGGTTGCTATAATTATATCACACTTTTCCTTTTTATGTCAATAACTCGCGGCGATTTAATGCATTTTCATCATTTTTGACAAAAAATCTCGCCTTTAATTGACACATTGACTAAAAAATAAGATTTTCACACATTTCGGCTTAAAAAGTCGTTATATTTTTTTAAAAAACACTTGACAAAGCATCTTTGATATGTTATAATCTGTCAAGTGATTTGCTTTACAGTTGCTTTTAAAGCAGGCAAAAAGAGGAGGCGGCAGTAAAATGCTTGAAAAAGGCGTAAATATTTCCCTGCTCCTCGACTCTTACGGACCGCTTCTTACCGAGCGTCAACGCGAGATAGTTTCAATGTACCGAAACGACGATCTCTCGCTCGGCGAGATCTCCGAGCTCACGGGGATCACCCGTCAGGGAGTCAGTGAGTGCATACGGAAGGCAGAGGCGGCTCTGATCTCCTACGAGGAGAAGCTCGGTCTGCAAAAGACCTACGAGGCGAGAATGGCGCTCCTCGAAAACGTAAAAAGCAAGGTAGCATCTCTTGTTCGTGAGAAGAAGATCACACAGGAGATAGCAGACGATATAACACAGTCGCTTGAAAAAGCGGAAAACTGAAACGCCTACTTTGGAGGTAAACTTTTATGGCTGTCTTTCAAGGCCTCGCCGAAAAGCTCGGCAACGCTTTTAAGAAGTTCAGAAGCAAAGGCAAGCTTACCGAAGCGGACGTAAAAGCAGGAATGCGCGAGGTCAAGCTCGCACTGCTTGAAGCGGACGTAAACTATAAGGTCGTCAAGGATTTTATAAAAACGGTAACCGAGCGTGCGGTCGGCGCACAGGTTCTCGAAAGCCTTATGGCTGAACAACAGATAATAAAAATAGTAAACGAAGAGCTCACCGCGCTTATGGGCGGAACGGTCGAAAAGCTGACTATTTCCCCGAAGCCGCCGACAGTCGTTATGATGGTCGGTCTGCAAGGCGCAGGTAAGACCACTCACGCGGCAAAGATCGCGGGATATTTCAAGAAGCAGGGCAAGCGTCCTCTGCTCGTCGCCTGTGACGTTTACCGTCCTGCGGCGATCACTCAGCTCCAGACGGTCGGGAAGCAGCTCGATATTCCGGTATTCGCACTCGGTGACAAGGAAAGTCCGGTCAAGATCTCGAAGGAAGCCCTTAAATTTGCCGAAAAGAACGGCAACGATATGGTCTTTATCGACACGGCGGGCCGTTTGCAGATAGACGAAACTCTGATGGGTGAGCTTGAAGACATCAGAAACGCGGTAAATCCCACAGAGATACTTCTCGTGGTTGACGCTATGACCGGTCAGGTCGCAGTTGAGGTTGCAGACGCCTTCAACAAGCAGGTCGGCATTACCGGAGTAGTGCTCACCAAGGTTGACGGTGACACGAGAGGCGGTGCGGCGCTTTCGGTAAAATACATTACCGGCAAGCCGATAAAATTCGTCGGAACAGGCGAAAAGCTCGACACCATCGAGCCCTTCCACCCCGACAGAATGGCATCGAGAATTCTCGGAATGGGAGATATGCTCACCCTTATCGAGAAGGCAGAGGCGGCGTTCGACGAAAAGAAGGCGGCAGAGCTTGAAAAGAAGATCATGGAATCCTCTTTCACGCTTGACGACTATCTCGAACAGTTCGCGCAGATAAAAAGCATGGGTTCGCTCGATCAGCTCGCAGGAATGATCCCCGGTATAAAGCCCGGTCAACTTTCGGACGCGAAGATCGACGAAAAGGCGATAGCTCAGACCGAAGCGATAATCAAGTCGATGACGAAAAAGGAAAGACGCCGTCCCGAAATACTCAACTATTCGCGCAAGGTCAGAATTGCAAACGGAAGCGGCACGTCGGTCGAGGCGGTCAACAGACTTCTCAAGCAGTTCGATCAGGTAAACAAAATGATGAAGCAGCTTTCATCAGGCAAATTCGGTAAAAAAGGAAAGTTCAGACTTCCCTTTTAATATAAAAAAGAAAAAAATATAAATTCATTTATTTGGAGGACACAAAAAATGGCAGTTAAAATCAGACTCAGAAGAATGGGTGCAAAGAAGAGCCCCTTCTACCGCATCGTAGTAGCAGATTCGAGATTTCCCCGTGACGGAAGATTCATCGAAGAGATCGGATACTACAATCCTATGACCAACCCCGCAGAGGTTAAGATCGACGCAGAGAAGGCAGCTAACTGGATCAAGAACGGTGCTCAGCCTACCGAAACCGTAAAGGCGCTTCTCAAAAAGAACGAAATCGTTAAATAAGCCCCATCGGAGGTAAAAAATGGCCAATTTAAAGCAAATTCTCATCGATATGGCCAAGTCGCTCGTTGACAGCCCGGATGAGGTTACGGTTATCGTCACTGACGAAACCGAGGATTCCGTGACTTTCGAGCTTAGCGTCGCAGAAGGCGATATGGGTAAGGTTATCGGTCGTCACGGCCGCATAGCTAAGGCTATCCGTACCGTTATGAAATCGGCGGCAAACCTCGAAGGGAAACGGGTTATCGTCAATATCAGGTAATTTGATTACCAAAAAACCGCCTGTCGGCGGTTTTTTTGTTTTTTAAAGTAATTTATTCAAGTCCCTTGTAATACTTTTCGGGAATTTCCTTTCTTTCCTTGCAAAGATCATAATCGGCATTTTTCCAAAGCGTTTTTATTATTTCGGTAGCGCGCACCGCCTGACAAATTCCGACCTTCGCGTTTCCGAGAGTGTCGTTTTTCAGTGCACCAAATTTTTCAAGCGGAGCGCGATAGTTTTCAAAAAAATCCGACCCAGTAATTCCGTGTTTCTGATAAAACAAAGAATATTTTTTGCCTTCCCTGTCTATTACCGTAAGCGAAATGGGAGGCACAAATCGATTCGGCAGATCGATCATCTCGTCTACCGCGTGAATGTAAGTGTTTCTGTCAAGACCGACACCGAGGAGTAGTATTTTTGTGTCCTCATCATAAAGTCTTTGCCAGACTCCGCCGCCAAAGCAGGGTGTCGTCGCCTTTTCTTCTCCCTTCACGAACTCTTCCGCGCGCTTTCCGAACGCCGCCACCGAGTGCGTGGGGTGCAAGGAGCGCACGCCGTCTTTTCTGAACGCGGCAACCGTCGGAAGAGCTCCGATACACGGCTTTGTGGACGAAACGTCGTACACAGGCTGATTTGCGCCCACGTTATCCCACGTGTGAGTCGGCACGAGAAAAAGTCCCTCTGTAAGATAGGAAACGAAAGCGTCTATCAAACCGTCGCAACCGCCCTCGACCTCGCCGAGCGAGCGCATAGAGGTATGCACGAGCACAGTATCGTTTTCCTTTATTTCGTTTCTTTTAAGAAAATTATGAATATCCGTTCTTGTAAGCATATTTTTCTCCTTGCGAGGGCTTATACGGTTTTATGTATTTCATCGGCGATCCTTGCAAACTGCTCGACTGAAAGCGTTTCGCCGCGAACTGTGGGAGAAAATCCGAGCGAAACGAGTATTTCGGTCATTTTCTCCTTGTTAAGACCTTGAATTTTTCCACCGAGGGCAGAAACGACCGCGTTGACAAGCGTCTTTCTTCTCTGCATAAACGCTCCGCGCACGACCTCAAAGAAAAGCTTTTCATCAATCGGCTTTACAGGTCGGTCCTTGTATATGTCGATACGTACCACGCTCGAATCGACCTTCGGCGCAGGAATAAAGCTTCCTGCCGAAACCGCGGCTATCTTATACGGATTTCCGTAGTACGCCACAAAGGTACTGATCGCGCCGTACTGATCGCTCCCTGCTTTTGCAATAAGTCGGTCGGCTACCTCCTTCTGCACCATAACCGTAACGCTGTCGAGAGGAAGATCTGATTCGAGAAGCATCGTGATTATCGGTGTGGTTATATAGTAAGGAAGATTGGCGCAGACTCTGATCTCGGCGCAGTCCGAAAAATTTTCACTTATTATCGAAGGAAGATCGGCTTTGAGCACGTCCTGACAAATAACCTTGACGTTATCCTTTCCTTCGAGCGTTTTGCCGAGAATTGCGACCATATCGGGATCAATTTCGAGCGACACTACCTTTTTCGCCGCGTCCGCGAGCTCGACGGTCATAACGCCGATGCCCGGACCTATTTCGAGAATTCCGCAGTCCTTGCTTGCACCGCTTCCTTCGACTATTTTTTTGACGATACCCTCGTTCACGAGAAAGTTCTGACCGTATTTTTTCTTAAAATCGGTCTGCTCCTGCCCAAGAAGTGAGCGGATCGTTGATATGTCGGTAAGTTTCATTTTGGGTAGACCTTTCGTTTACATAGTCTTTCGACTGATTATACATCAAAAGCAAGAAAAAAGCAAGGTCGTAGAACGAATACAGGCAATTTTTATTGATATATCTTAAAAAAATTCAAAAAAGGTCTTGCAAAAGCGATTTTTTTATGATATAATCTCCTGTGTTCGCTGGTGTGGCTCAGTTGGTAGAGCAGCTGATTCGTAATCAGCAGGTCGCCGGTTCGAGTCCGGCCACCAGCTTAAAAAGCGCGTCTGTAATACAGGCGCGCTTTTCTTTTTGTCAGTGTTCCTCGGGAGTACGTCAGGTTCGTACCTCGGGGTCCTTTTTTATTTATACCTTTGCGGGCAGTCGGTTTCTCCCAAGATATAGTCTATACTCGTGTTATAGAATCTGGCCAGCTTGATAAGTATCGCCGTTGGTACGTCGTTTTCTCCCGTTTCGTATTTCGAATAACCCGTCTGCGACATTCCAAGCATCTTCGCAACTTGGGTTTGATTCATGTCCTTGTCCTCGCGCAGATCACGAATTCTGTTATATCTCATCGATCCTCCAAAAAAATTGTTCATCTTCATTATAATTTAATCTGTTTCAGGGTATTGACTTTTAACCTGAAATAGGTTATAATGTCGTAAAAGCAGACTTGATCTCGTTATGGCGGACGAGATTTCGTCTGCTTTAATCCGGAAGTCAAAATTTATTGTCACAAAGGAGATTTACAACTATGAATTTCGATGCTGTTTACACAGTAAAAAAAGAGTTCAACAAAGACACGTTCCTAAGAGAACTTCTTATCGAGCTTGGCACAAAAAATGATACCCCCGCCGATATCGTCGACGCTGAATTCCATGAGGTGAAAGAAAGCATACGAGAAGCCATCGTTTGCACGGCCCACGTAGAAGGTCACTGTACCGCTTCGGTCGGATACGACCGTCAGGA
>JAZOSN010000035.1:0-4981 GCA_045657105.1 Eubacteriales bacterium | reverse complement strand
GTTTGCGTAGTTGTGAGCAACGATGTCGCCAAGGTTTTCGCTACATCCGTTACATACGCTCTGGTGTCCTGCATCGCCACGGGATACTACGGTTACTCCGTAGTCTGCATGGTTGGTAAGATCTTTTTCGATGATAAGATCTGCGATAGTGGTTTCGTTTTCGAAAGCCTTATCGGTGAAGAGCTTTCCGCAGTCGTTGCACTGATAGTGTGCCCTGGTACCGGTAGCGGTACAAGTTGCAGCAGTTCCGAGAATTTCGGTTCCGCTTACATGGTTGGTTTCATCAATATCAGTTACGATAGTATCAAGTTCAACCGTGCCTTCTGCATCAGAGAAGTTCTTTCCGCAGTCTGCACAGTGATAATACTCAACGTTACCCTGCTCTTTACAGGTTGCTGCATTTGCGGGGTTGTGAGTAAGATCGTTTACATGGTTGGTTGCATCAATTGCAATCTTGAGATCCTCTTCCGAGTTAGCGAGCTTCCAAACGCCTTCGCCGTCCTCGTAGAAGACGCACTCGCAATCTGCGCACGCTCTGGTCGCCTTGTTTCCGGGAGTGGTGCAGGTTGCATCGATCTTTGCGGTAGCTTCGCCGAGGTTATGAGCCGCTACGTTGTAGGGATCCTTTCCACAAGTGCACTCAGTCCAGTGATTTTCATCATCAGCGCCGTTGAGATCGGTTTCGCAAGCGTGCATCGTGAGGTTAGCGAAGTCGGTATTACCTGCCTCGCTGTAAGTACCGAAATGAGTTCCGGTAAACGGTACTGAACCGCAAGAAACATTTTGGTTAGGCTCACTGCGTGTTTCCGCTGCCGGAGTGTCGATAAACTTAAATGCATACGTTCCGTTTGCATATCCGGTTATCGTCATCGTATCGGTTGCCGGGTCATACTCGGTAACTATCTTGATATTGATGGTTTCGCCGGAAAGGTAGTGGATTTTGGGAGCATACTTAGAGGATGCGTCCGTTCCGAGTCCAACTTCTCCGAACACTCCGTTGATGCTCTTTATAAATCTAAAATTCGTATTATCACCGGTTACATTACTATAAGAAGTAAAGTCACCGATAATGAGCTTATAATAAGTTACCTTATTGTAATACTCGTGGTCTGAGGGGTATTTAGCTTTGTTCTCCGCCGCAGTGGAATATGCAAATACTATTCCGTCGTCACCTTGTGAAGCCCAGTCTGACTTTTTCATATCAACACTGTACGTAACGGTGACTGCGCCCGAAGGTGCCGTGGTGGAGGACAATATCATACAGTCTGCGTTATTTCTATCGGAAAGGTTGGTATTTTTATAGAAAAGAGAAGTACCTGTGAAGAATCCGGTTTCAGGATCGTATGCGTAGGGTTCTTTGTGCAGGTCTGCCGTGCCGTCAGCACCATACGTTACCGATTCAAGTCCGATATCGTCATATCCGACCATATCGAAAATTTCCATCTTACCGCCCTGAAGCGAGCGCGCACCGTATTTGGTGCCGACGGGGCTGATCGCTTCGGCAGTATTATCAACCTTCGTTGTTATGTACTTACCGCCGACATAAATATCAAAGGTATTGATGTAGCGACCGAGCGACTCGTCGTACGAGTAGACCTGGTGAATTCGTATATCGTACTTTCCTTCTCCTGTCATTGCCTGTGAATCCGCATCCGAGGCGAACAGCGTATTAAGGCCATACGCTGAAAGCTGGGCGGTTCCGGTGGTTGCCAGACCTGAGTACCAATATTTGTCATTCACTCCATCGTTGTTAGAGTCGAAATGTACGCCAAAGCGTCCCATATTTATTTTACCGTTAGCGTCGTTAAGGTAAACAAAGTATCCCGTGTTGGGTTGCTCATACACACCCGCCTTATTAACCTGTGCGGAGATAATTGCTCCGGCGTCGATCCAGCCGTAACTGGGGTCGTCAATAGAGAAAGCATACCAAGCGTCAGTAGTCTTGATAGTGGTATCAGCAAAAACGGTGGACTGTTTGAGTGCAATAGACGAGCCGTCTTCGAGGTATATCCAGTCACCCATGTTGGTAGTATAGCCTTCCTTTGAGTGTCCGATAACGTCAAGAGCTTCAACCTTAAGAGTAGCGTTCTCAGCTTCGGAATAGAATCCGTACTGATCGCCGTGACCTGTACCGATATTTACCGAAATATCAGCGTTGTTATTACTCGAAGCTTTCGTCATATCAAGGAATACCTTTACGTCACCCGTTAACGAGTTGTAATACATATATCCCTTGGTTTCCTTGAACTTGCTGAACCAGTCGTTTGTGTTGGCGGCGTTTGCGAACTGACCACCAAGCGAGGTGAAGAGTACAGACTTGAGGACTTCAAGCGTTCCGTCCGCACCCATCTTAGCAATACCGAGCGTTGCATTTCTGTTTTCGGTAGCACCTACGGTATAGTCCATATAGAGCACGTAATAAGAGATACCGTCGCCGTAGTAAGCATTTGCATCACCGGGAACAGTTGCACCGAATACGATACCGTACTTATAATTTCCGTCTTCGTCTGCAACTATTTTGTCGTAATCGTAGAAGGTGAAACGGAACGCCGTTTCATCTGCACTTGCAAGGTCTTTTCTTATTGCAAGAGAATTTTTCTGCTGAGCGGTAAAGCCGTGTCTCTTAAGACCGTTAATACCGGTGCTCTCAGCCGCCCAATCGCCACCGTGAATCACATAGTCGGTATCTGCATCGGTAGTAAGTCCGACAAATTCAAACGGGATGTTAGTAGTGACACTGCTGCTGAAATTGTCAACCATAATGCCGTATTCCGAGCCGCTTATAGCGGTTCCGGTAGCGACGTTATAGAAGCAAATGTCCTCAGCCATCAGCTTGATGTAACCGTCTTTTGTGAAATAAACCGAGATCGTACCGGTTTCCATGTTCGGAACTTCAAGAGTCTCAACAATCGCAGAGAAATCGGACTCATGAACTCGGGTCGCAACGCCATCAACCACCTTGTCAAGTCTGAGCTTGGGATAAGCATTGTTTTCCAGCATAACATAGTAGTAGTAGTACGTTCCGGTAGAAAGATCGTCAATGTCGTCTGCACCGAAAATGATACCCTTGTTTCGGCAAGACTGCATTAAAGAGCCGTTAGGTATTTCAAGTGAGATCTCTCCCTCATTGACAGCTCCGTCTTTCTTGATAACGGCTTTACCGGTAGTATCACCCTTGTTGCCTTGCGCAAAGGTGACTCTGTATTTACCGTCAACCTTTGTAAGCGTAGGACTTCTGGATCCGGATACTATCGTGTAGCCGTCTTCTGCCGGAGTGGTCGTGGTTGAAGCTTTTTCTGCTTCTGCAAAAATACTGATCGGTATCATCGACAGAACGAACGACAACACGAGAAGAATGGAAATAAGTCTCTTTTTCATATTTTTTCCTCCTTATTATATTTCGCTCGGGCAAAATTGGTGGACTTTTTTTATGCGATTTTACCAAAGCGATTATGAATTGAGATGCTTATACAGCGTTATTATATCACAAATTGACCTCAAAGTCAACCCAAAACGGCAGTTTTTTTGCCCACTTTCTGCTTTTTGTGGGTTTGAAACATACAAAACTCTTTACTTTGTAGAATTTGCACAATTTTTTGGCGTTTTTTGTAATATGCGGCTCAAAATTGGTTTAGCAGGTTAAATTACGAGCCTGAAAGCCGTCGAGAAGCCGTCTTTTCGAGATGCTCACAGCACTCTCAAAGGAGTGCTGTGAGCATCTTTTTGCGAGGCAAAAAGAGTGGAGAAATGTTGTCTTTTCGGACGGTGGATTTTTTCGTATAAAACGACAAAATCAGATTGTTGACAATCGTATTTTTTTATGTTATACTGAGCTAAAACTCAAAATAAAGAAGGTAAATCACTCGGTGAAACGAATTTTAAGTATGTTTTTTGCCACCATCTTTTGCCTCACTCTGATTGCATGTAACGGCGGAGAGCAAAACGATAATCCCGATACAAACGAAGATCCCACGCCCCAAATAGTTGACGGTGTCTATGATCTTTCGTCTAAAAACGAAAAAATCAAAACACACGGAAGAACCACGGTATCAAGCGACGGTCTGATATGCGACACGTCGGCATCGGGCGTTGAATTTAATGCCTACATTGAGGGCGATCTGAAAGTTGTACTTAACATATCCAAAAGCTCTTACGTTGACGAAAACGGAACGAACGAGGCTTATTTTACGCTCTATATTGACGGCGTTCGCTCGGACACAAGACTTCGCGCGGTCGCAGGAGAAAACACACTTACGCTTGCAAGCTTCGAGCAGGGTGCTATTCACAACGTAAAGCTCATAAAGCAGACAGAGGCTCACCGTGCTCTCTGCACCATAAAGAGCGTTTCGTTCCGCGGATATTTTGAAGAAAGACCTGCCGACAAGGATCTGCTTATCGAATTTATCGGAGATAGCATCACGGTAGGCTTCGGCAATCTTTGCACTATCTCCGATCCCAACCGCGGTCAGGCACTTATGCAGGACGCGACGAAGGCTTATTCCTATCTTACCGCCGAAAAGCTTGATGCAGATGCCTCTCTAATCTGTTGCAGCGGAATGGGAATAGCAAAGGGCTGGCGTCCGTTCACGGCAGAAAAATTCTTTGCGGCAGACACATATTACCGCGACACTAACGCGAAATTCAAGCCCACGAGAGTTCCCGACGTAGTTATAATCAACCTCGGAACCAACGACCAGAACAAGGGCGCGAGCACCAAGGACGTCGTAAACGGCGTAGTAAATCTCATAAAGCTTGTCAGAAACACGTACGGAAAGAACGTGCCGATAGTCTGGGCACACGGAGCGATGGGCAACGGAATGTGGGAGCCCTACATTGAAATTGCGGTCGAAAGAACTCTGGGCGGCGAAAGCAAGGGCATTTACTCGATCGCGCTACCCCAAAACGGCGAAGGCGGAGGCGGACACCCGAGTCTTGACGCGCACAGTAGCTACGCGGAGCTTATAGCAAAATTCTTGAAGGA
>JAZOSN010000034.1:0-14722 GCA_045657105.1 Eubacteriales bacterium | reverse complement strand
CGCTTGGCCTCCGACTTACCAAAACCGGAAATAGCGAAGGTCTTGCCCTTGATATCATCCTTGAAATAGTTGAGCATGTTCACGGTGTAATAAACCGCGCCAAAGCCTGTTGCCTCGGGACGGATAAGAGAACCGCCGTAGGTAAGTCCCTTACCGGTAAGAACGCCTGTGAACTCATCTCTGAGTCTCTTGTACTGACCGAACATATATCCGATCTCACGAGCACCAACACCGATGTCACCTGCGGGAACGTCGGTATCAGCACCTATGTACTTCTGAAGCTCGGTCATAAAGGACTGGCAGAAGCGCATAACCTCTGCATCAGACTTGCCCTGAGGATCGAAGTCAGAGCCACCCTTACCGCCGCCCATAGGAAGCGAGGTGAGCGAGTTCTTGAAGGTCTGCTCGAATCCGAGGAACTTGATGATCGACTCGTTTACCGAGGGGTGGAAACGAAGTCCGCCCTTGTACGGACCGATAGCACTGTTGAACTGAATTCTGAATCCGCGATTTACCTGAACCTTGCCGTTATCGTCAACCCACGGAACGCGGAACTTGATGATTCTTTCAGGCTCTACCATACGCTCGATAACGCCGCTCTCGATATATTCGGGGCTCTGCTCGAGCACGGGCTCGATAGATTCAAGAACCTCTTTTACGGTCTGATGGAACTCAGGCTCGTTGGGGTTTCTCTTCTCTACTCTTTCCATAAGCTCGTTAAGGTACTGATTTTTAAACATAATATACACCTTCCTTAAAAGACGTACGCGCACGCGTACTATCTATAAAATATGTATTGATTATAGCACCGTTTCTCTCAAAAATCAATAGGAATGGCGAATTTTTTTATCAAAACCGTTCATTTTTACATTTTTAACAAATTTTGCATATCGGCTTATCGGTTTAGCGTACTAAATAGAAAAAAACGAAATGCACGCCCTGTGTTTTGGGCGTGCATCTGCATTTTGTTTTATCTCAGAAAAGATCAAACAGAGATATCTGATTCGTTTCGGCAAGTCCGTCGAGCGCCCCGCTTTCTGTAAGAAGCTGCATAATGGCTTTGGAAACGCCTGTCTTTTCTTGGAGCTCTACGCGAGAGAGCAGCTGTCCTTCGTCGCGCACCGCAACGATCTTCTTTGCCGCCTCATCGCCAAGACCGGGAATAGCGTTAAACGGAATTCTGATCTTTCCGTCCTCGGGTAAAAATTCGAACGCTCCCGATTTGTAAAGATCAACGGGCAGGAATTTTACCGAGCGTGCCATAGCCTCGTCAACAAGTTGAAGCGTAGAATATGCTTCGGCGTCCTTTGCAGTAGCAAGCTTGTTTTTCTGCTTTTCCTCGATCTCTGCCATTTTAGTTCTGACCGCGCTACGTCCGCCACTTACGACGGTCGCATCTATTCCCTTGGGAGCAACCGTAAAGTACGCGGCATAAAATTCGAGCGGACGGTATATCTTGAACCATGCAAGGCGAATTGCCGACATAAGATATGCCGCGGCGTGCGCCTTTGGGAACATGTATTTTATCTTTTTACAGGACGTGATATACCATTCGGGCACGTTATGCGCTCTCATTTCCTCTTCCCATTCGGGAGTGAGTCCCTTACCCTTACGTACCTTCTCCATAATATTGAAGGCAAGACCGTTATCAAGTCCGTATCTGATAAGAGTGAGCATTATACTGTCACGCGTTCCAACGACCTCGGATATGGTACACACCTTATCTCTTATAAGATCCTGCGCGTTACCCGTCCAGACGTCGGTTCCGTGAGAAAGTCCCTGAATTTGGAGCAGGTCTGCAAAGTTCTTGGGTTGAGCCTCTTCGAGCATCTTCTGAACGAAGCGTGTTCCGCTCTCGGGAAGCGCGTAGGTACCGACGTTGCAGTCGATATCTCCCTCTTTAAGACCGAGCGGGGCTATCGACGTAAAGAGCTTATATACAGTCGGATCGTTCATTGGAACGTCCATTACGCTAAGACCTGTATATCTTTCAAGCCACTTATATTTGGTCGGAACATCGTGTCCGAGCTCGTCAAGCTTCAAAATAGTATCGTGCAGATAGGTGAACGCGAAGTGAGTGGTTACCGTATCGGAATTCGGATCGTCCGCGGGGTGCTGAACGGGAGTAAAATCGTAAACGCTATACTCTCTCGGCACAACGATAATTCCGCCTGGGTGCTGTCCGGTCGTCTTTTTCGTTCCAACGCAACCGAAAACGAGGCGGTTGACCTCTGCCTTGTTGACGTTTACTTTTCGGTCTTCAAGATACTTTTTGACGTATCCGTAAGCGGTCTTTGATGCAAGCGAGGAGATCGTTCCTGCACGGAAAACGTTTTCCTTACCAAAGAGAGTTTCGGTATATTTATGTACCTTTCCCTGCACCTCACCCGAGAAGTTAAGGTCAATATCGGGAGATTTATCTCCGTAGAAACCGAGGAAGGTTTCAAACGGAATATCATGTCCGTCGTTTAGCATTTTCGTACCGCACTTCGGGCAAATTTTATCCGGCATATCGAATCCGCTTCCGTAGCTTCCGTCGGTTATAAACTCGTTATATCGGCAGGACGGGCATCTGTAATGCGGCGGCAGAGGGTTAACCTCGGAAATACCTGCCATCGTTGCAACGAACGACGAGCCTACCGAGCCTCGCGATCCGACGAGATAGCCGTTATCCTCACTGTATTTAACGAGCTTCTGAGCAATCATATAGAGCACGGCAAATCCGTGTTTTATAATCGATTCAAGCTCCTTTGCAAGTCGCGTTTCAACGAGCTCGGGAAGCTCATCTCCGTACATCGAATGTGCTCTTGCCCAGCACATTTCCTGAAGCTCCTCGTCCGCACCCTCGATCTTCGGTGTATAAGTACCCTCGGGTATCGGGCGGATCTTTTCGATCTGCTCGGCGATCTTACGGGTGTTTGTAACTACGACCTCGTACGCCTTTTCCTTACCGAGGTAGGCAAATTCCTCGAGCATTTCACTTGTGGTACGAAGATACAGACCGCTTTCCCTGTCGGCGTCCGAGAATTTCATTCCCGCCTGCAATATCTGTCTGTAAATATCGTCCTCTTTATTTGTAAAGTGCGAGTCGCAGGTGGCAACTACCGGCTTGCCGAGCCGCTCTCCGAGTGCAACTATCTTGCGACTAAGCTCCCTGAGATCCTCTTCGCCCGAAACGGTGCCGTTAGCTATCATAAATCGGTTATTTATAAGCGGTTGGATCTCAAAATAGTCGTAAAACCCTGCTATTTCGTCTATTTCAGACTGAGGCTTATTTTGCAGTATCGCTTGGAAAAGCTCGCCTGCCTCGCAGGCAGAGCCGATTATAAGACCTTCTCTGTGCTCACTAAGCTTACTTTTCGGAATTCTCGGATACCTGTAATAGCTTTCGAGGTAGCTGGACGAAATGAGCTTATACAGGTTTTTAAGACCGACAAGATCCTTAACGAGAATGATCATATGGTAAGGACGAAGACGCAGAGGATTTGCCTTGTCGTTCATTGCCCTGTTCATATCTTCGACTGTATAAATGCCCTCCTCGCGAAGCTTATCGACCATTTTGAAGAATATGAGCGAGAGCATATGCGCGTCGTCCGAGGCTCTGTGGTGGTTAAACTCGCCAAGCTCAAAATATTTTGCGAGCACGTCCAGCTTATGCTTACTGAGCGTCGGATTGACATATCTTGAAAGTGCTACTGTATCGAGAAATGTATTATCAAAAGGCATACCGTATCTCTCGCAGGCGGTTCTTATAAAGCTTACGTCAAAGCCTGCGTTATGCGCGATAAGCATTCTGTCACCTGAAAATTCGAGAAATGCCTTGACCGCCTCCTGCTGTGAGGGGGCGCCGCTTACCATCTCGTCGGTAATTCCGGTAAGCTTTGTTATCTGCTCGGGGATATGCACTCCGGGATCTGCAAAGGTCGAAAAGACTTCAACAACCTCGCCGTTTTTGACCTTTACCGCACCTATTTCGGTAATAAAGCAACTGTTTGGCGAAAGACCTGTGGTTTCAATATCAAAAACGATAAATTCGTCATCGTCAAAGCGAGCGTTTGCATCTCCGTAAACAGTTCTCGCAGTATCGTCAACGAAATAGGCTTCCATTCCGTAGATTATTTTGAGGTTCTTCTTAGCGACAGCTTCCATAACTATAGGGAACGCCTGAACGTTTCCGTGATCGGTGACCGCTATCGCGTCCCAACCCCAACGGTCTGCCGTTTCGGCAAGAACCTCGGGGAAGGTGAGCGCGTCCATGGCTGACATATTCGTATGCGCGTGGAGCTCAACTCTCTTCTCGCTCGCATCGTCGGTGCGCTCGATTATCTTTGCGATAGCAATGCTCTTGGCGTCAATAAAGCATTCGTTATCGTTTCTGTCTTTCAGACAGTTTCCGCAGACGTCAAGCGCAATATCGTAAAGCACGACGACACACTGTATTCCTCTGAAAATCTTACGTCCGTGCGACTCTATCTTCTTTATGAATGCCGAGGCCTCGCCCTCGTCATCAAAGACGTTTCGAAGGTTTATCGATGCACTTCCGTCGGTAATAGAGGTCGTGACTATGGTGCTTCCGCGTTTCGTCGTAAAGGACTCAACAGAGAGCACCTTTCCGATAGCGCGTATATTTCTCGTCGCCTTTTCGAGCGCTCCGATAGCTACAAGCTCACCAGAAACGCCTTCTCCGTGAATAAGCTCGCTTTCATTTGTATCAAAGCGCATCGTACCGACCGAGTATATACCCTCGCCCTCGCAGGTCACCGCGCTCGGTGTATAATCGGGATTTTTCTTATACACACTGTTTCCGACGTCCTGCGGCAGAACTTTTTCAGCTTCCTCGGAAGCCTCGGCTTTTCTTGGCACCGGCGGGTGCTCCGCTATAAACTCGGCGTTAATTCTCGCCATTTCCCTGTTCTGCTCATTTTCGAAATCCTCGTAAAGAATATCGGGAGTCTTTTTTCCTACTATCTCAACCGGAATATTCAGATTATATTCGCTTTTTATAATATTCGAGAGTATTTCGGGAGTTTCGGCTTTGCAGAGGAGTCCTATTCCGCCCTTTGTAAATCCGAGCGTGATGATGATTTTCCCGTCACTCTCGGAAAGCTCGTATTTATCAAAGAAGCCTCTCGCGACGACGCCGATACGTCCCGCCTCCTCGATTATCGAGTGCATACGCGCAAGCGTGAACTTGTCCGAAGAATATTTCGGAAGTATTCTGACCATAGTGAGCTCGTAGACGCGTGCTATTTCCTCTTCCAGTCTGTAAAGCAGTCGCTTTTCTACCGGCTCGCCCTCGATCTCGACCGAGATCTCGATCATCTTGCGCTCTCTGTCCGCGCGAAGCGAAAAATTCTTTATTCTCTCTATTATCTCGCCCGTTTCCTGTGTAGGCTCGTACGCTGCAAATTTTTCTCTGAACGTCATCTTGTTTCCTTTTCCAACGACCGCAGAGATCATCTGTCAAAACTGCGAGTCGTTTATTTCCTTTATAAGCTCATCGACCGCATTTTCGACCGATAGCTTTCGTATTTTCTGTCCTTTTTTAAACAGGAGAAATTCTCCGTCCCCTCCTGCTATTCCTATGTCCGCCTCACGCGCTTCGCCCGGTCCGTTGACCGCGCAACCCATAACCGCGACCTTTATCGGACGCCTCGTCTTTATCTCGCCCACTCTTTTTTCGAGCAGTGCGACGGTTTCGATCATGTCGACCTTGGTTCTTCCGCAGGTCGGACAGGATACTATATTTACGGGATTTTTCACGTCAAGTCCGAGCGAAGAAAGAATATCTCTCGCTCTTGCGACCTCGGTGGTCGGATCCGCCGTGAGCGAAACTCTAAGAGTATCGCCTATTCCGTCAGCAAGCAGAGATCCTATTCCGATAGCTCCCTTGATGCTTCCGCCGCGTTCGCTTCCTGCCTCGGTAACGCCTATATGCATCGGATAATTGCAGCTTTCGGCAACGATACGGTTTGCCGCGATCATCATTCGAACGTCAGAGGATTTTACAGCAACTATAATGTTTCCGAAATCGAACTGCTCGAGAAGCGCGATGTTTTCAAGCGCGCTCTCGGCAAGAGCCTCGGCAGTTACTCCTGCGTATTTTGCAAGTATCTTTTTATCGACCGAGCCGCTATTCACGCCTATTCTTATCGGAATATTGAGGCCCGAGCATTTATCGGCTACCGCCTTTATCTTCGAGTTATCTCCGATATTTCCGGGATTTATCCTTATTTTATCAATTCCCGCCTCGGCGACCTCGAGCGCAAGTCTGTAATCGAAATGAATATCGGCAACGAGCGCGCTTCTGATACCTGCTTCTCTGAGCCTATACACCGTCTTTACACAGTTAAAATCGGGGATAGCCATACGGATAACCTCGCAACCGGCATCTTCGAGCGCCCTCACCTGTGCATACGTGGCATCAAAATCGTCGGTCGGCGTATTTGTCATAGACTGCACGCTTATCGGCGCATCTGAGCCTATAAACAGATCTCCGACCTTTATTTTTTTACTTTTTCTTCTGTAAAGATTGTACGGGTAGTTTTCCAAATCATTTACCTTCTTATCTGAAAAGATTTATAACGTCCTTGCAGGTCACGACGAGCATAAGAAGCATAAGAAGCATTATTCCCACCTGATGTATCCTTGCTTCAACAGAGCTCGGGAGCTTCTTTCGTCTTATTGCCTCTATTATGAGAAACACGATTCGTCCGCCGTCGAGTGCGGGGATCGGCATAAGGTTTATTATTCCGAGGTTGACCGAAATAAGTGCGGCAAGATATACCACGTAGATAGGCCCCCGCTTTGCCGCCTGACCGATGACCTGTGTCGTACCGACAGGGCCTGACACCTCGTTTAGTCCGTACCTGCCGCTTACAAGATCAAAAAGCGACTCCCAGACCTGTCTTATGGCAAGAGTTGAATATCCAAACGAATGCTTCATTACGTTTGCAAAGCTTTTTTCGACTCGGTAGACCTTGAAATCGGGAGTTCCGAGCGAAACGCCCTCGATATCGCTTGTGCCAAACTCGACATTTTCGACGGTGATTTTCTCGCCGTTACGTATTACTGTGAGATCTACCGGTCTTATTCCGTCGTGCATTATCTCGTAAACGAGCTCCTGAGAGGTATAAACTCTCGTGCCGTTGACCTTTATTATCTCGTCGCCGAGCTCGAGTCCGTAGTAGGGAGAGCTTGCACCCTCACTAAACTCGCCAACCGTCGTTCCGGCAAGCACGGGAGATGAAATAACGAACGCGGTCATAAGGATTATGCCGACGATGACGTTTATTACGCCGCCTGCCGCAGTTATCACTATTCTCTGCCATACCTTCTTGTTTCCGAAAGCGTTCTCGCTTTCCGAGTCGCTATCCTCGCCGTTCATGGCAACGTAGCCGCCAATCGGAAGAAGGCGAAGAGAGTAAAGTATTCCGGTCTTTTTCGAAACCTTTGAAAATATCTTCGGTCCCATTCCTATCGAAAATTCTTCGATGTCAACGCCGAACCTTCGGGCAAAAAGATAGTGACCGAGCTCGTGCAGAAGGATAAGGGTTCCAAAAACCAAAATGGCAATTACTATATTCAAGGCTTATTCTCCGTTCCTGTCAGGCTTTGGCAAGACTATGTATATATTCCTCGGCAAGGGCGGCCGACTCTATTATATCGTCAACCGTAGGCGTTTTTTGCCCGTAGGCGATTTTATTCTTGCTTTTACTATATTTATGCACACAATCGCTGACAAAATCCGTAATATCTGTAAATTTTATCTTTTTTTCAAGGAAAAGCTTTACTGCCTCGTCATTTGCCGCGTTGAGTATCGCAGGGAGCGTTCCCCCTTCCTTAAATGCGTATCTTGCAAGCGGAAGGAGCTTAAAGGTTTCCTCGTCGGGTGAAAAGAAGGTCATTTTTGCGATCTTCGCAAAATCGGGCATTCCCGAAACGTCCGGCATATGCTTTGTATCAAATAGTGCATAAGCAATACAGGTACGCATATCCGGCAGTCCCATCTGCGCTATCACAGAGCCGTCCCTGTATGCGACCATCGAATGAACAACGCTTTCTCTGTGAACTACGACGTCTATATCCGACGCCTTCATATCGAAAAGATGTGCCGCCTCGATGACCTCAAATCCCTTATTCATAAGCGTTGCACTGTCCACCGTTATCTTTTTGCCCATGCTCCAGGTCGGGTGCCCGAGCGCCTCTTCAACAGTGACGCCTGCAAGCTCTTCCCTTTTTCTTCCGAAGAAAGGGCCTCCCGATGCGGTAAGTATAAGCTTACTTACCTCCTGCTTTTCGCCCGAGCGCAGACACTGATGCACCGCACAGTGCTCACTGTCAACGGGGAGCAGTGAAACTCCCTTTTCTCTGACTTTCTTCATAACGAGCTCGCCGCCCGTCACGAGAGTTTCCTTATTTGCAAGTGCGATATTTTTTCCGCAGTCGATTGCCGTGAGCGTAGGAAGAAGTCCCGCGTTTCCGACGACCGAGTTAAGAACGCTATCGCATTTAAGCTCTGTTATCATTTCGCAGGACGCGTTTTCTCCCGCAAATATCTTGACCGGCAGATCTGCCACCGAAAGAGCGAGCGCGGCTGCCGACTTTTCATCGGCAACCGACACGTATTTGGGTGAAAATTCTCTTATTTGTGTTTCGAGCGTCCGCACGTCCGAGCTTACGGCAAGTGCCTCGACCTCGAGCGAATACCTGCGCGCAATATCAAGCGCCTGCTTACCGATAGATCCACTCGAGCCGAGTATCGCTACCGTTTTGTTTGTATTTTTCATATTTTACCCGAATTATTACTGAAATTATTTGAAAAGAGGTACTATACTGTTTAAAATGTAGGTAAGTGCAGTCGTTGCTATGATACTGTCAAAGCGGTCAAGAACGCCGCCGTGTCCGGGGAAAAGGTGACTGTAATCCTTGATCTTATATCTTCTCTTGATCATAGATGCGATAAGATCTCCGATCACCGACGCCGCCGAAAGAAGCAGACCGCAGAAAAGTATCCAAAGAATATTGGGCTTTACGTCCGAAAGCAGACCGACGAATATCGCGTAGAGCAAAAATACTGCCACACACGATCCAATTCCGCCGAAAAAGCCTTCGACGGTCTTTTTAGGACTGATCTGGGGGATAAGCTTGCGCTTTCCGAATTTGAGTCCGACGAAATACGCGCCGGTATCGGACACCCAAGCCGCCACGTACGCGATCGGGAACAGAAACGCTCCGCGCGCCATATCTCTGACGAGAACGAACGATGAAAATCCGAACGTAATATAGATGACCATTACTGCTCCGAGCATGATCTCGGGGAGCTTTTCTCTTCCCTTTTCGCTATCAAAAAGCGAAAAAGCGAGAAGCGCGAACAAATACACGAACGTAAAAATGGCGAAAAGCTTCATAAAGGAGCCGTCTGTCTTGGCAGCGCGTGAAAGCGATACCGTAAGCACACAGTAAAGCGCCGACAAAGCGGTCATCTGCCACTTTCGCGCAAGGCGCATACAGTTAAGAAGCTCGTAAGTCGCGACAAGCGAAAGAAGCGCCGCGAAAACTACGTAAACGAACGTGTGCGAAAAAATAAGTACCGGAACAAGTATGCAAAGCAGTACTGCCGCCGTAATAACTCTTGTTTTCATTTTTTCTCCTTTGCTCAGGGCTCTGCCCTGAGAACCCGTTCAAGGCTCTGCCTTGAAAATCCGCTTAGAAACTTTTTGAAAAAAGTTTCTAAGAACTTCAAAAACTTTGATTAAATATATTACCTTACTCGTTTAGGTAAAGTTTTTGGAAAAGTCTGAAACAAATTGCTTGCAATTTGTGTTGCCCTTATTTTCAAAAATGTTTTTTGAAAGCTTTAAATCAATACCCGCCGTATTTGCGGTGGCGCGAGGTGAAATCCTCGATTGCCCTGTCAACGTCGTCGGGCGTGAAATCCGGCCAAAGCTTGTTACTGTAATAGAACTCACTGTACGCCGCCTGCCATAGCAGGAAATTCGAAAGCCTCTGCTCGCCCGCAGTGCGAACTATCAGATCGGGATCGGGCGACGCCTTCGTATAAAGATGAGATGAAATATCCTCGGCGCTTACCGTATTTTTGCCCTCGGCCATAAGCGCGTTTACCGCGTGGACTATCTCGTCACGAGATCCGTAGTTGACCGCGACATTGAGTATTCCCTTGCCCTGCGCCGACTTTTCTTCGAGCGCGGTCATCTTATCGGCAAGCGTCTTTGAGAGCGGAGTCTTATCGCCGAGAAAGATTATACGTATTCCCTTTTCGATAAGCTCGTCGGCATTGTCGTCTATGTTCTTTTCAAGAAGGTGCATAAGTGCGCCGACCTCTTCCTCCGACCTGTTCCAGTTCTCGGTGGAAAAGGCGTAGACACTGACGTTCGCAATCCCGAGGTTAAAGCAGTGCTTAACTATCTCGGTGAAGGTTTTCAGCCCCTCAACGTGCCCCTGACTTCTCGGAAGAAGTCTTTTCTGCGCCCATCTGCCGTTGCCGTCCATTATAAAAGCAATATGCTTTATTTTTTCGCCGATTTCGGTGCGCGCGGTCTTTTTTGCTTGCTTTGTTTCTGCCATTGTCAAATTCCTCTGATCTTTATTTATTTGCAAACTAAGGGAGGATAACGTATGCCGCTCTCCTCCCCTTGATATTTTCGCTTTTGTGTCAGAGTGACATTATGTCGTCAACCTTAGCCGAAGTAATATTATCAATGTTCTTGATATACTTATCGGTAAGATCCTGAACCGCCTTTTCAGATGCCTTCTGCTCGTCCTCGGTCATATCTCCGTCCTTCTTCATCTCCTTGCACTTGTCGTTTGCTTCGCGTCTGATGTTGCGGAGAGCTACCTTAGCGTCGTCGCCCATCTTGTTTACCTGCTTGGACAGTTCTTTACGTCTGTCCTCGGTAAGCTGAGGGAAAATAAGTCTGATGACTTTACCGTCGTTCTGAGGAGTCATGCCGAGATTTGCCGCAAGGATAGCCTTTTCGATCATTTTGAGCATACTCATATCCCAAGGCTGGATAGCGAGGGTGCGAGCGTCGGTTGCCTTTATCTGTGCAATATCCTTGATAGGTGTGGGCGAGCCGTAGTAGTCAACGGTTACCTTTTGAAGAACTGCGGCAGACGCCTTTCCGACTCTTACCTGTGCGAGGTTCTCCTCATATACGGATACGCTTTTTTTCATTCTTTCTTCAAAATCTCTGGTGTCAAGCTTCATTATTTGTTTCCTCCATTTACTATTGTTCCTATTTCTTCGCCCATAACGGCTCTGTATATATTGTGCGGATCGTCCAGACCGAAAAGAAGTATCGGTATGTCATTATCCATTGAGAACGATGTTGCGGTCGTGTCTATGACCGTGAGATGCTTACTGAGTATCTCCATATACTCGATCGAATCGAGTTTCTTTGCTTCGGGGTGAGTTTTCGGATCTGCCGTGTAAACTCCGTCGATGTTCTTTGCAAAGAGCATTATCTCTGCACCGATCTCCGCCGCGCGAAGCGCTGCCGCCGTGTCGGTCGAGAAGAATGGGCTTCCTATTCCGCAGCCGAATATGACTACTCTGCCCTTACTAAGATGAGAAATTGCCTTGTTTCTGATGTAAGGCTCTGCGAACTGCTTCATTTCGATAGCGGTAAGCACACGTGTAGGAACGTCGAGTTGTTCAAGAACGTCTTGAAGTGCGAGCGAGTTTATGGTAGTTGCGAGCATACCCATATGGTCTGCTCTGGTCTTATCCATATTGCCGCCCTGTCTGCCGCGCCAGATATTTCCGCCGCCGACGACGATTGCGACCTGAACGCCTGCATTAACACATTCCTTTATTACCCTGCATATCTCTTCTATCTTATCGAAATTGAGAATACCGCGAGGCGCATCGCTGAGTGCCTCACCCGAGAGTTTTAACAGTATGCGCTTGTACTTAGGCTGAGTGTCCATAAATCCTCCGAGTATAGTTATATATTATTTCTTATATTTTACTATATTACTTGCATTTTGTAAATAGTTTTTTTCGATTTTTACAAATAATATACAATTTTTTGTGGTACGGAATCAAATTGACACGGTAGGGGTCGGCGCCCACGACGACCCGCCTCGACAGAAGAAATAAAATAGCACTTGACAAACACCTCTGAAAATTGTAAAATGTCCTTATCAAACGGCGTTACTCTGCCTTTGTGACATTTTAATTTTGGAGGTAAAAATGTTAGAGAAAATCAGAAACAGCTATTCGGATATAGGCAAGAAAATTAAAGAGTGGGCAGTGTGGATATTCATAGTTGAAGCCGTTGCGGCAATAATTGCGGGAATTGCTGGAGCATTTGTCTTCTTTTCAGAATGGGTAACAAGCAGCGGCGATGACGAAATAATTTTGGGTGTGATTTTCTGCCTTCTTGCCACTCCTCTTGCTATTCTCATCGAATTTGTAGGCACTTGGATTCTCTACGGCTTCGGAGAGCTTATTGACAAAACCGTTGAAAATGAACGCAACACGCGAAATATTCTTGATATTCTAAAAAAATCGCCCTCAAAAAGCACCGATAGCGGCGCACCCAAAGCTCAAACACAAAACAAAGATCCGGAGCCGGTAATCTACTCATACGAGAAACGCGAACCTCAACCAAAGAGATCGTTCGTAAAAAGATCCTACACCGACGAAGAGCTCCGCGCTCTTCCGCTCACATCACTCACACAGCTCTATGCATCGGACAAAATCACAAAAGAAACTTACGACCGAATAAGACATGAGGACGAAAAAGCAAAAGCTGAAGCAAAAAGAAAAGAAGAAACACCGGCGCTACCTTGTCCTGAATGTGGTGAAGATTTGTCCTTCATGGGATGGGATGGGATGACCTAAAAGAAAAACAATCTTGTCCTTTCTGCGGAAAAGAAATTTCATTTTAAACAAAAACCTCGGCATCTTTCGATGCCGAGGCATTTTTTATAAGTTAGTCGGTGGAGTTAACCCTTAACCATCTTTTCGATCTCTGCTGCGAAATCGTCTTCTCTCTTCTCGATGCCTTCGCCCTTTTCGAAGATGTAGAACGCCTTAACAGCGATCTCTGCTCCGAGGCTCTTAGCGCATGCAGCAACGTACTTGCCAACGCTCATAGCATCGTCCTTTACGAAGGGCTGTTCAAGCAGGCATACCTTCTCGAAGAAGAGCTTACCGAGCTTACCTTCAACGATCTTTGCAAGAACTGCATCGGGCTTGCTTGCAAGCTTGGGATCGTTCTTAGCAGCTGCAACCTGAATTGCAACCTCTTCGTCGATAGCGCTCTGGGGAACGTCTGCCTTTGCAACGTATGTGGGAGGGTTACCTGCCGCGATCTGAAGAGCTACGTCCTTAGCGCAAGCAGCGAACTCGTCCTTTGCAGCAGTTGCATCGTCGGTATCGAATACTACGATAACGCCGGTGTTTCCTGCGCCGTGAATATAGGTGCTCATTACGCCCTCAGTGAGAACGAAACGGCGGATACTGATCTTTTCACCGATCATTGCGATCTTTTCAACGAGAGCGTCCGAAACGGTGATGTCGCTTCCGTCGAACTTGCAAGCGCCGAACGCGCTGAGATCTGCGGGCTTGTTTGCAAGAAGGGTGCGGAGAAGTCCCTTAACGAACTCCTGGAAGGTTGCATTCTTTGCAACGAAGTCGGTTTCTGCATTAACCTCGATCATTGCGGCATTCTTGCCGTCAACCATAATATCAACTACGCCCTCTGCGGCGATTCTGCTTTCTTTCTTTGCAGCAGTTGCAAGTCCCTTCTCACGAAGGATCTTTACAGCCGCGTCTACGTCGCCGTCTGCTTCAACGAGCGCCTTTTTGCAGTCCATCATTCCAAGACCGGTCTTAGCGCGGAGAGCCGCAACGTCTTTTGCTGTGATCTGTGCCATTTTTATTTCCTCCTAAAAGTAGTGATCTTAAAAATTACTCAGCGTCGGTAGCTTCTTCTGCTACTGCTTCCTCAGCAGCTTCCTCTGCTACTGCATCAACGCCCTGTCTACCCTCGATGATTGCATCTGCGATTACCGAAGAGATAAGCTTGATAGCGCGGATAGCGTCATCGTTTCCGGGAACCATATAGTCTGCATCGTCAGGATCGCAGTTGGTATCAACGATAGCAACAACCGGAATGCCGAGCTTCTTAGCTTCGAGAACTGCATTTGCTTCCTTGTGGGGGTCAACGATAAATACTGCCGAAGGAAGGGTTTCCATGGTCTTGATACCGCCGTAGCACTTTTCAAGGTCGTTCTTCTCTTTGAGAAGAGCTGCAACTTCCTTCTTGGGAAGAAGCTCGAAGGTGCCTTCTGCTTCCATCTTTTCGAGGCTGTTAAGACGAGCGATCGAACGCTTGATGGTCTTGAAGTTGGTGAGCATCCCGCCGGGCCAACGTACGTTTACGTAGTACATTCCGCAACGCTGTGCTTCTTCTCTGATGGCATCTGCCGCCTGCTTCTTCGTACCAACGAAGAGGAGGCTTCCGCCTTCAACCGACATGTCACGAACGAACATGTAAGCTTCTTCAAACTTCTTAACGGTCTTCTGAAGGTCGATGATGTGGATACCGTTTCTTTCGGTGAAGATGTACTCTGCCATCTTGGGGTTCCATCTTCTGGTGTGATGTCCGAAATGGACGCCTGCTTCGAGCAGCTGTTTGATTGTGATAACTGACATTTTTAATGTCCTCCTTTGATTTTTTCCACCATT